>JACUUP010000052.1 GCA_014859225.1 Candidatus Aerophobota bacterium | reverse complement strand
ATATTTTTATAGTCATTATCCACTCCCATGTGGGTGCGGTGCATCATCTCCACAATTTCCCGGTCAACTCCCCTGGGCACAATTCCTAATTCTCTCCATATCTTAACTCGCTTTTTAGGTGCCCTGAGGGGCATTCTTATCTCACCATGCTGCTGGCCAAATTCAGCTAAAGTTTTTTGGGCGAGCTCTTTAGCGATTTCTTCTTTTTTCCTCCCCTCAACTTTAATCCCATATTCTTTAGCCAGAGTTTTTAATTTTTGCTCATCCTTAACCTGATAATCTTTTGTTTTACCCTCTGCTGCAAGAAGCAGTGTATCGGCTACATCTCTTCCATGGTCCGAGTGAGCTGCAGCTCCGGAGGCTATCATCCGGGCAAGATTCCTTGCAACTATAGTATCAGCACTTGCTCCGCATATACCGGTTTGTTCCTCTTCAGCGAAGGGGTCAATCCTGCAAGGTCCCATACTGCATATTCTGCAACATATCCCTAAACTTCCAAAGCCGCATTGCGGCTGCATAGCCTCATACCTGTCCCAGGCTGTCAAAACACACTCATTTTCTGCCCTTTCTAACATATATCGAGTTGCTCTATCAAAACTTCTATTTTTCAGCTTATCATTATCATTACTCATAAATTTTCTCCTGAGGTTAAATTTTTAACGATTGTTTCTATTTCTTGTCTAAATTTTTCACCCTGAGCCCAGAGGGAAAAACCATCAATATCTGCCTCAATAATTTTCTCATCAAAACTTATAAATCCAAGAAAGTTAAAATCAGGCATGCTGGCAATAAGATAATTTTTATCTTTTTCCCCTCTTGTTTTGTTACCTACTATTAAGATGTTCTTAATTATCAACTGTGCAGCCAGGTCTCTAATGCGAAAAGCGGTCTCAATACTTTTTTTACCTGGCTCAACTACCACAACTAACTTATCCACCGCTTTTGCAGTTCCTCTTCCAAGGTGCTCTATACCTGCTTCCATGTCCAGAACTACTACTTCGTCTCTTTCCACTAAAAGATGTGAAAGTAGCGCCTTTAAAAAAGCATTTTCCGGGCAGGTGCATCCCATACCCCCTCCCCTGACTGTCCCCATAACGGCAAGCTTTATTCCATCATGCTCGGCAAAATATTTATCCGGGATATCATTAACTTTTGGATTTAACTTAAAAAAAGGAGCTTGAGTGCCGGGTTTTGCTCCGGTTCGCTCTTCAATTAATTTTTTCATCTCAATTAGAGGAGTAATTTTGGAGGGATTGGGAAAGGAAAGAGTCAAGGCAAGGTTTGCGTCAGGGTCAGCATCAATAGCAAATACCTGCCTGTCTTTGAGTGCGAAGTATTTAATTAATCCGGCGGCAAGCGTAGTTTTACCTACACCTCCCTTACCGGTGATTGCAACTTTCATTTAGTAAAAACCTTTATATATATCTGTTTGACATCTAATAAATCTTGCATTAATCATACAAAACAGCAAACAAATCACCATAGTATAATGAAAAGTTTTTCCCTGTCAAGCAAAGCCTCTCAGTTTCCTTTGGCGCTTTAAATGCTGTGTCTTTCACTTTTTCTCACCTTTTGTTTTTTGCCATTTTTTGTGCTCTTGTATACTTAAGCAAAATTCTTCTAAGAACCTTTTTTAAATTCTCATCTTTTACATTTGCTGCTATTTTATCTATCCACTCCACATCTTTTCTCTCTAATCTAACCTTCCTCACCCCACCCATTTTCTTTTTTTCTCCGGGTAGGTAAGAAGAAATACTTCCCACCTGAAAGTATATGTTTTTTACAATCTGTTCCCCATGCCTCTCATTAAATTTCAGAATAATTTTTTCTTTAAAATGAGAAAACTCACTCAACCAGGCAGAATTGTCAACTTTTACAAACAGATTCCCTTTGGATATGGAAACCGCCTGTGAGTGCTTGCTAAGCGTCTCTCCCACTACTTCTGGCCAAAGCTTCAGGATGTTTAACTGCTTTATTTTGTTATCCATCCCAAATCTGCAAACCAAATCCTGCAGAATCTCTCCTACCCGGGAGGGGGGATTACTATCTTCCATCATTTTTTTATCACGTTTCCCTCAATTATTTTAAAAAGCAGACTCTCCCTTAAAAAATCATCAGCAAATTTTTCGGCATTTTGTGTGGCAATAAAAACCTGACCTTTGTTCTTGACCATATTAAGCAAAAATCTCTCACGTTGAGCATCAAGGTCCCCGGGGACATCATCTAACAAAATTACAGGGAACTCACCTTCCCTCTCTTTAATCAGGTCCACCTCGGCTAATTTTAAAGCGGTAGCGGCTATCCTCTGTTCCCCCTGAGACCCAAAAGTTCGCTGATTAACTCCATCTACCTCTATATAAAAATCATCTCTATGAGGACCAATAAGACTTACTCCATACCCTATCTCTTTTTGCCTCATCTTCTTTAATTTTTGATAAAATTTCTCTTTTATTCTGTCCAGAGAAATTCCCTCATCCTGTGCTTCAAGAAAAGATGAGCTATATACAAGATGAGAATGGCATATTTGTCCTTTAAGGTGAGGATATATTTTAGACAAGCTTCCTGCTAATTTTTTCAAAACTTTAAGGCGAAGATAAACAACCTCTGAACCTACCTTCACAAATTGGGCGTCCCATCCTCCCATTTCTTCTTCGTTAACTTTTCTTTTTTCTCGATACTGACCAAGAAGAGCATTTCTATGATTTAAAACCTTATTAAAGGAAAACCTGAGATAGGAAAAATCAGGATAGACAAAAGAGGCAACCTCATCCAGAAAACCTCTGCGATGAAAAGGTCCTGCCTGAACTATTTTCATATCCTGTGAAGAAAATACCACCATCCAGAGCCAATGTTTGGTATCCCGCAGAGAAACTGGATGAGAATTTACCCTGCGCACCTTATGGGAATTTTTAGCTAAAGAAAGTTCAAATTTAAAAAAACTGCCTCTTTTTTCTCCCTCTCCTCCCACATAAAAGCTATCCTGTTTCCATCTTATTAAACTTTGCTCCTCGTAGACCCGGAAAGAAAATCCACAACCCAAACAATAAATAGCCTCTATTAAATTTGTCTTTCCCTGGGTATTTCCTCCTTCAAACACATTTATAGCGGGAGAGAAATTAAGATTAAGGCGGGAAAAATTGCGGAAATTCAAAATTTGTATATTTTTTAGCCACAAAAAAACCTATTCCTCCCTTAACTTAACAGGCATCAGTATATATATATGATTATAAGGAGATTTTGGATAAAATGCTCCGGGAGATTCCTGGTCTATGAGATGAACTTTAACAGTTTCCCCCTCCATTACCCTGAGAGCTTCCAGGAGAAATAATGCATTGAAACCAATTTCTATCTGGTATCTTTCCCCTTCTATTTTTACCGGTAGCCTCTCCTGGGCACTACCTATCTCGGCTGAGGTAGCAGCTATATTAAGAGTATCATCCTCCAGCTTAAATTTCACAAGGCGAGTTTGCTCATCAGATAAAATAGACACCCGTTTCACAGCATCTGTGAAAATGCCTCTTTCTATCTCAAAGCTAACCTTGTAATCCCTGGGTATAACACCTCTGTAATCTGGAAAATTTGCATCAATTAACTGGGAGAAAAAAGAGAACTCGGAAGTTGTAAAAGAAACTCTGCTTTCTCCAAGTCCCATTTCAACATTTTCCTGCCCACTTAAGATTTTTATAAGTTGCCTTGCTGCTTTTAGAGGAAGTAAAACTTTGAAAGACGTAGAAATTGATGACTGAGGAATAGCAAGGGAGGAGAGCCTGCGACCATCTGTAGCTACAGCTCTAAGAAAAGGATGCCCTTCTGTTTGGTCCTCAGATGAGCTTTCCAGCAAAATACAATTTAAACTTTGCCTTACCTCATCCTGCCCTGCGGCAAACATGGTTTTTGTTAAAATTTCCTGAAGAGAAACCTGAGAAAGGGAACAGGCAGTTTTTAGCTTAGAGGGAACTTCAGGAAAATCTTCACTGGATATACCAAGAAGGGTAAAGGAAATCTCGCCCATTTTTATTTTGCATTTATCTTGAGCTACCTCAAGATAAAGCTCGCCTGGGGGAAGTTCTCTTAAAATGGAATAAAATCTGTTACCCGGAAGACAAATATTTCCCTGCTCCTCAACAGTTGCCTCAAAGAAAGAGCCAATAGTTGTTTCTAAATTTGTTCCAACTACCTCAACCCTTCCCTCATCAGTTGATAAAAGAAGATGGGAGAGTATGGGCAAGGTTGTGCTGGTAATGGCATTTTGAGCTATTCTCACTGCCTCCAGTGCCTTATCTTTTTCACAAACTATCCTCATTTCTACCCCCCTGATTTTTATAATTTTACTTTTTACTTTGCAACTTGTCAACTTACAAAAAGAAAGGCACCTTAACTAATCTCCCATCAAACAAATATTTACTTGCATACTCTCAAGATCTACTAAAGCTACGGTAGATTTCCCTGTAAGCCAGCCCCCACACTCTCCTGGATTAACAATAATTCTTTGTTGCTCTTTTTTAACCTCATCCTTGTGGGTATGCCCATAAACCACTAAGTGGAAAACAGAAAGGTCCATCCCCTTTAATCTCTGTGGGTCATGCACCAGAAGAACTCTTTTATCTTTTTGCATAAAAGAGTGGGGAGGAATATAGATTCCACCATTGATAGAGGCTATTTTTTTGTTAAGCACCTTTTTTTCTCCGTCGTTATTGCCAAAAACCCCAACAAAGGGACATTTAAGGTGCTTAAGCTTATCCAACACAAAAGGAGCTACAAAATCTCCTGCATGAAGTACCAGTTTAACTTCTTTCTGGTTAAAAAAATTAACCGCTTGCTCTATTTTTGGCAGATTGTCATGCGAATCAGCCATAACCCCTACAAGCATAATGCTCCCCTTTTATTTTTTAATTATTTCCAAAAATTTTCTTTTCCCGACCTGAAGCGTATGTGTCCTCTTAACAGAAAGGATGGAATTAACTTCCTTCACTTTTTCTCCATCCCACCTGACCCCTCCCTGTTGAATTAATCTTTTTGCCTCAGAGCCACTACTGACAAGACCGCTGGACCTCAAAAGCTCTACAACCCATATTTTATCCGTATTGACAAAGTGAGAGCTAATCTCAGGAGGAACCCCTTTCTGAGAGAAAATCTTTTCGAACCTTTCATCCTGATAGTTTGCCTCTTTTTCGCCATGGTAAAATCTAACAATCTCTAAGGCAAGCTTTTTTTTTGCCTCTTTGGGATGAAGTTTTTTTTCTTTAAAATCTTTTTCTAATGTATCAATCTCTTCACGGGATAGGACACTCACAAGTCTAAAATAACGGAAGATAAGTTCGTCTGGAATAGACATTATTTTCCCGTACACTTCCGAAGAAGCTTCAGTTACACCTATGTAATTACCCAGGGATTTACTCATTTTCTCCTTACCATCAAGACCCTCCAGAATTGGCATAGTGATAATTACCTGAGAAGATTGTCCGTAATCTCTTTGAATATCTCTTCCTAAAAGTAAGTTAAACTTCTGGTCAGTTCCCCCAATCTCCACATCTGCCTTGAGAGCAACTGAATCGTAAGCTTGCATTAAAGGATACAAAAACTCATGCAGTCCTATGGATATGTTATTGCGGTAGCGAAGTGAAAAATCATCCCTTTCCAGCATTCTGGCTACAGTGTAGCGGGAGGTAAGTTTTAACACCTGGGAAAAACTCATCTTTGCAAGCCAGCGGGAATTGTAGTCAATTATTGTTTTAGTGGCATCAAGAATTTTAAAGGCTTGCTCGCGGTAAGTCTTGGCATTGAGGCTTATCTCTTTAACAGAAAGAGGCTTTCTGGTTTTAATTCTCCCACTTGGGTCTCCCACCCGTGCTGTAAAATCTCCAATAAGTAGAACCACTTTATGTCCCAAATCCTGAAAAGTGCGAAGTTTCAAAAGAATTACCGAGTGCCCAAGATGTATATCGGGTGTTGTTGGGTCTACTCCGAACTTTACCAGAAGAGAGCCTTTGCGTTTTATCTTTCTTATAAGCTCTTCTTCTGGAATTATCTCTTGCGTATTCTGTTTTATCAGAGAAATTTGCTTATCTATATGCATCATTTATAAATTTTCCCCCCGCTTTTTTACCCTAACCTGTTGTCTTCAAATGCTTCTTTACCTCTGTCAGTCGGGGTTTAATTTCGATGAGTTTGCCTTTTCCCTGACTGATGCTCGTTATATCCTTAAATCCACTACCAGTAATTACGCATACTACTTTTTCCCTTTTGCTGAATATTTCATCACGCAAAAGCTCAGCAAGGGCAGCGACACCTACTGCCCCTGAAGGCTCAGCGTAAATACCTTCTTTTCGTGGAAGCTGAAATACTGCCTTCATAATCTCATCGTCACTCACGTCTATCATTGTTCCCCTTGTTTGCCGGATGGCTTTTAATGTTTCTTTACCGGTCAATCCTGGATTCTCCAGTGATAGTCCTCCTGCTATGGTTCCACTACTCTTTATAGGTTTTACCTCTTCAGCCCCTTGCCGATATGCCTGAACAATTGGATTGTTTCCTCTTGCTTGAACACCGATGAAGCGGGGTACCCTGTCAATCAGACCTAATTTTTTGAGCTCACGCAACCCCTTCCAGATTCCTACGAGAAGAGTTCCCGAGCCAACAGGCACTACAATAGAGTCTGGAAGTTGCATCTGTTCGTATAACTCGTAAGCCACAGTTTTATAACCTTCAATAGTAAAGGGGTTTGCATCAGCAGTGGTGGTGAGAATGGACCATCCAAATTCTCCCGCTGCCTCTTTTGTTAAATCGAGAACCTCTCCCTCATGCTCAGAAGCTACATTGAATATCGTAGGTCCAAAGCTCATTGCATGAACTAACTTTTCTCGTGTTGGCTTGAACATGAAAATAAAGCATCTGATTTTTGCCAACATAGAGTACAGTGCGATAGCGCCCGCTGCATTTCCACTGGAAGCTGTCACAATAGCTTTGTTACCTGAGGTTTTCTCCATGGAAAGCATAACTGTAGCTGCCCTGTCTTTAAATGAACCGGTGGGGTTTCTTGTTTCATCCTTAAAATAAAGGTCAATCCCCATCTCATGTGCATAAAAACGGCTGGGGATGAGGGGAGTATTCCCTTCATAGTAGCTCACTTTATTATCCACCCCGGGAAGCATTTTTTCATACTTCCAGATTCCCGGATTGTTATCCTTTTTTATCCTACCTATACTATCTACTTTCTCTGTCCAGTAAATCGCTTGCAGAATTCCATCCTTTTTCTTGCAACCGTATGTACCTTTCGGGTACACAGCTTTACAGGCAGAACACATAAACCTGAAGTTATCATTCATCCTTTGCTCCTTTTGTTTTCCTACCAGGGCACGGTGCATAATCTACATCTTATCCCTTTTGTAACCATTTCTCTACGTCAGTGCCTGAAAAAATCTTTTGGCTTCTGCAGTTTGGGAGCTCTCAATAATCTGCTCCGGTGCCCCCTCTTCTATTATTTTACCATTATAAAAAAAGCAAATTCTATCAGCGCTTTCCTTTGCAAATTTAAGCTCGTGAGTAATTATTATCATGGTCATGCCCGATCTGCTCACCCTGGCTAAAACCTCCAGAACCTCCTTAATGAGTTCCGGGTCCAGAGCTGAAGTTATCTCATCTAAAAGTATTAATCTTGGCTCCATAGCCAAACAACGAGCTATGGCAACACGTTGCTGCTGTCCACCCGAGAGCTGGTCCGGGTAAGAGGAAATTTTATCTTTCAATCCCACCTGTTCCAGGCAGCGTATTGCAATTTCCTCAGCCTGCTCCGGCCCTATCTTTTTAACTATCTTTAAGGCTAAACTTACGTTGTCAAGAGCTGTCAGATGAGGAAAGAGATTAAATCTCTGAAACACAAAACCGATTCTCTCACGTAGTTTATGAAGTTTTGCCAACCTTGTAGACATTTTGGGGGTAAGTAATTCTCCGTCAACCCTGATACTTCCTGCATCAATTGGTTCCAGGTAATTAATGCAACGCAGTAAAGTGCTCTTCCCTGAGCCACTGGGTCCCATAATGACAACAGACTCTCCTTCTCTGACATCCATTGAGATTCCCCTGAGAACGTGTAAATCTCGGAAGGATTTATGGACCTCCTTTATCTCCACCATTATCATGCTTCACTCCTTTTGCTTTGTGCTTCCAGTCTTTGTCCTATTTTTGACAGAGGGTAGCATATTACGAAATAAATAAGTGCCGCACTACCCATAGCAAGAAGAGGCACATACGCCCGCACTGCTACCCGCTGGGCTGCCAATGTAAGGTCAACTACATTTAAAATAGAAACCAGGCAGATGGCTTTTACCAGGGCGACTAAAAAACCAATAATTGACGGTATAATGACTCGCACGCCCTGAGGAATAATGACATATCTTAAGCTCTGAAAATATTTCATACCCAGAGACGAAGCTGCCTCCCACTGTTCTTTATGAATAGACTCAAGACCTGAGCGAAATATTTCCCCCAGATAGGCTCCTGTGTAAAGACACAGGACTATACTGACTGCAAGGAATACGGAAATATCCCATCCCAGAACAGAAGGGGCAAAGTAGCCTATTATCAACTGGAGTAGCAACGGTACTCCTCTGAATATCTCTATGTATACTCCTGCAATCCATCTAAATGCTGTTATTTTGTGGTTACTTCTGGCAATTCCTACTATAATACCTAACAGTCCACCAAAGAGAAAAGCAATTCCACATAGCTGGATAGTAGTGTAGGCTCCTCTCACTAGATAAAGTAAATCATTAAATCCAAACCTGGCAAATTCTCCCACCTTTTCTCCTCCTTAATCGGAAAAATGGGTAATGCTAAAGGGTTGATGAAAACCTTTCTCGTGGAGTATAACGAAAGAGCTTCTTGTTTATATAAGAGAAAAATAGATACAGAGCTTCAACCAGTCCAAAATAGATTGCACCGGTAACCAGGAAGACCTCAAAACTCCTGAATATGCGGGCTTCCAGAAGCGTAGCCTGATAGAACAAATCCTGTGCTGATATCTGGGCAACAAGAACAGAAGCTAAAATTAGCATTATAACCTGGTTACTTAATGGAGGCGCTATAGCCTTCATTGCGGGAGGCAGAATTACATATCTAAAAACCTTGAGATAATTCATTCCCAGGGAGTAACCTGCTTCAATTTGGCTTTTGTGGATTGATTCAATTCCTCCTCTAATTATCTCCGTCGTGTAGGCTCCCATATTTAATGTGAGTACCAGCAAAGCTGTGGAATTTGGGTCCAGGTCAACATGAAGCGTGGGCAGCG
>JACUUP010000051.1 GCA_014859225.1 Candidatus Aerophobota bacterium | reverse complement strand
CTTTTTGATAAGTGAGGCAAAAAGTAGAATATATCAGCAAAATGTTGTATTTTTTCCAGTAGTTGGAATTAACGCGTTCTCTTTATCTTTGATAGGCTTTTTGATAAGTGAGGCAAAAAGTAGAATATATCAGCAAAATGTTGTATTTTTTACCCTCATGGTGGGAATAGCTTTTTTAATTAACAATTTTGTCACCGCTTCATGGCTTTTGCTATTTCACCAGCTTCCTCTTATACCAACCTTCACAGATTCCCTGTATCCATCCCTGCTGTATACCTGTGCTTTATGTAGCCTTATATTTTTCATAGGGGGAAAACAAACAAAATTATCTATCCCACAATCTTAGGAACCTTGAACCAGTTATCCTTGCGGCAGGGAGCGTTGGAAAGAGCCTCTTTGGATGAAAGAGAAAACCCCAGAGCATCTTCTCTGAACACATTCTTGAGAGGCAGGACGTGGGAGGTAGGAGGAACATTAGTTGTATCAAGTTCTTTTAATTTTTCCACATAAGATAAAATCCTCCCCAGCTGTCTGGCAAATTTTTCTTCCTCCTCTAAAGAAAGTTCCAGTCTTGCAAGATGGGCAATATACCTTACCTGTTCCAGGTCAATTGTTCTTTTTTCCATATATTTTATCCTCCAAAAATTATGCGTAGACTCTCCTCATAGGGAGCTCGGCAAATCCCCCTCTCGGTAATTATGGCTGAGATATATCGGGAGGGGGTAATATCAAAAGCTGGATTATAAACATCCACCCCTTCAGGTGCACATCTTCTACCGCAAAAGGTTGTAACTTCCTCATCACTTCTTATCTCTATGGGTATTTCATCCCCTGAAGCTATGGATAGGTCAATTGTGGATAAGGGACAGGCAACATAAAAGGCAACCTTGTTTTCCTTTGCCAGAACAGAAAGAGAATATGTCCCTATTTTGTTTGCCGCATCCCCATTTGCCACAACTCTATCTGCCCCGACTACCACCTTGTTTATTTTCCCCTCTCTCATCAACTCCCCTGCTACGCTGTCACATATAAGTGTAACCTCAATTGCTTCCCTTAAAAGCTCCCAGCAAGTTAGGCGTGAGCCTTGAAGAAGAGGTCTTGTTTCATCCACATAAACCTTTACTTTTTTACCCTCATTCTTAGCCTGGTAAATAATGGATAGTGCTGTTCCATACCCTGCTGTAGCCAACACTCCAGCATTACAGTGAGTTAACACCGTATCCCCGTCATTGATAAGCGAGGCACCTTTTTCTCCTATAGCCCTGTTGCACTGCCTGTCCTCTTCCATAATGCAAAGAGCCTCTTCTGCAAGCTTTTGTTTTATTTTGTCCAGGCTAAACTCGGCATTATTTACAACAACCCTGTACATTCTGTCAAGTGCCCAGGAAAGATTGACAGCAGTTGGTCTTGATGAGCGAAGGAATCTGCAAACTCCCTCCACCTCCCTCTTAAACTGGTTAAAATCCCTGGAAGTTGAATCCTGTACTCCTACCACAACTCCAAAAGCTGCGGCAACTCCTAAGGCAGGTGCTCCCCTTACTTTCATTTTGCAAATAGCATCTTTAACTTTCTCAATACTATCCAGGTAGAGAAACTTGAGCTTATGGGGAAGCTGTGTCTGGTCAATTATTTTTATCCTGTTATTTTCCCACTCAATCGGATTGATGGGCAATTTTTCCTCTCCCCTTCTTCCTCAAGAGCACATTACTTATTCTGATAAAATCCTCTACCTCAAGCTCTTCTGCTCTTTTTTTCTCCGGGACTTTTGATTTTATTAAAATATCTCTGGCAACCTCACGCGATAGGCTTAGCCCTCTGCTCAGGCAGTTAAGTAAAGTCTTTCTGCGAGCGGTAAAGCTTGCCTTCACTACATCAAGAAAAAACTTCTCATCTTCTGCCACAAGTTTTTTCTTTTTTGCTTCAATTTTAACCACCGTAGATGTTACTCTGGGAGCAGGATAGAAAGCCTGAGGCGGGATATCCATAACCTTTTTGACATCAGTATAATAAGATACAATCACGCTTAAGGCTCCTCTTGTTTTTTTTCCGGGGCAAGACAAAAGCTTATCGGCAACTTCTCGCTGAATGGTAAAAACCATCAGTTCCCACCATTTTTTTCTGACAAGTTCCAGAATTATGCGGGAAGCAATATGATAAGGTAGATTACCCACGACCTTGACACTATCCTCTTCTAAAAATAAGCTGTCAAGAGCAAGCTTCGTAATATCCCCACATAGTATCTTCAGGTTGCTCTTTCCCTTAAGTTCATCTCTCATAACCTTACAAAGACTCTCATCTATCTCCACGGCAAAGACTCTACCTGCCTTCTGTAGAAGATGTGAGGTTAAAATCCCTGTTCCCGCACCAATTTCTAATACAATGTCTTTTTCCTCAAGCCCAATCTCCTCTATCAGGCGAGACACACATCTTGCATCAATCAGGAAATTTTGAGAAAGAGATGCTCTGGGGCAAAGGTTATACACTGCCATAAGGTGTTCAAGTTTCTCTTTCAACTTCATAAAAATCTTCTTCTTTTATGCGGGGAAAAACCGGCTCAGGCTTTTTAACTTCCAGAGCGAAAGGAAGTTTTCCCCATTTAACTGCATCCTTCAGCTTTTGTTCTGATAGAATATCCTCCATCCCCAGCTGTTTCCACATTTTCTCAGCTCCCCGCGGGATAAAGGGGAAAAGAACTACTGTCAATATCCTTATTATCTCAAGCACATTGTAAAGAACGCTGCCCATTCTTTCTGTTTCCCCTTTTTTTACCAGTCTCCAGGGAGCACATCGGTCAAGATAAAGGTTGGCACCTCTAACCACCTCCCAGATTGAATCAAAAGCCTGAGAAAAGGAAAGCCTATCCATAAAGTTTTGCAGGTTGTCAGGAAGTGAATCTATTTTTCCTTTAAGTTCATCATCCTGAGCATTTATTTTCCCTGGCCGGGGAACTTTTGCCTGAAAGTGCTTCACAACAAGGGTCAAAGTCCGATTAAGCAGATTACCAAGGTCGTTAGCCAGGTCACTATTTACCCTTTTAACAAAAAGAGCCGGGGAAAAATTTCCATCCTCTCCAAAAGGAACTTCACGCAGAAGAAAGTACCTGAGATAATCTGACCCAAATCTATCTATTATCCACTCCGGCTCAACTACATTCTTTCTGGATTTTGACATCTTTTCCCCTTTTATCATCCACCATCCATGAGCAAAAACCATCCCGGGTAGCTTTATGCCAATTGCCATAAGCAAGGCAGGCCAGATAATTGCGTGAAATTTCAAAATATCTTTACCCACAAGATGAACATCTGCCGGCCAGAAGGTAAAAAATCTTTCCTCCTCCAGTGAATATCCAAGAGCAGAGATGTAATTAATTAAAGCGTCCACCCAAACATATATGCTGTGCTGCTCATCCACAGGACAGGGAATGCCCCACTCCAGATTCAAACGGGTTACACTGATGTCCCTTAATCCTCTTTTAACAAACTCCACCACCTCGTTTTTCCTCGTAGATGGAAGCACAAAATCAGGATTTTCATTGTAATAATCAAGCAGAGGTTTTTGATATTTAGAAAGAGAGAAAAAATAGCTGTCCTCCTCAAGTTTTACTGTCTCTCTCTTGCACTCCGGGCAAAACTTTTTATCTTTTAATTGAGACTCAAGCCAGAAGCTCTCACAGGGAACACAGTACCATCCACTGTATTTTCCTTTATATATGTCACCTTTTTCGTGAAGCCGGGAAAAAACATTTTGCACAACTTTTATGTGTTTTTGGTCAGTTGTTCGGATAAAATCAGAATAGGAGATGGAAAGTTTTTCCCACAGATTCTTAAATCTTGCAGTCATCTCATCTGCAAGCTTTTGAGGAGAGATGTTTTTTTGTCTTGCTGCCTGGAGAATTTTACTACCGTGCTCATCTGTGCCGGTTAAAAAGAAAACCTCATCCCCCAAAAGTCTTCTGTATCTACTCAAGGTATCAGCAGCAATAGTAGTATAGGCGTGCCCCAGATGGGGAACATCATTCACATAGTAAACAGGTGTTGTGATAAAAAATTTTCCCATAAGTTTCCTTTTTTAAAGCCAATCCTATCAAATTTCTCCCTCTCTGTCAACCCTCATAAGCCTTACCTCTAAAAAATTGAATAGAATTAAATGACATTCAATTCAATTTAATCTATAGAGGAAAACAGGGTTGGCTTAAATAGCAGTTTTAATATAGGGTCATCACAAAAAGAACCTCGATTTTCTAAACTTGAAATCTCAACCGTTACTGATAAATTTTCCAAAGAATCATCATCTTTCCAGGCTCAACCTACAGACACGGCTAAGAGGAACTTCTGTTAATTTGGTGCACAAATTCAATAGTTCTTTCTCTAAAATTATTGTATGCACAGGTGAACTCATTCATCGTCTTTACCACTGGCCCAAAGCTGGACCACTCTTCTACCTTAAGACCACCCGTACCAAAATCATCTTTAATTCCCACTTTGGTAAGTTGTTCTGTAAGTTCAGGGGTAAGCTCGTATGCCTTTCGGAAATCTGGCAACCTGAGCAGGTTTTTTCTAATCTGCGGGTTGTGGTCTTTTAAAATGGCATCTTTAAAATCTTGTAAGTTCAGCTCTTTCTTTAAGTAAGTCTCAAGGACACTTTGTTGATGATTGGGAAACTCGGTGTTGGTCATATTCTTCGTTGCTAAGGTCAAATAGGTATCATCTGGTTTTCTCTTGGAAGCCGGAAGCACATCTATCTTATCCATGATGTTTTCTGCCTGAGTTTTTGTGAGACCAAACTGCTTCTCTAAATAACTTAACCATATAGCTTTGTTCTTTTGACTGAAGAAAATTGTGTAGACTCTCTGGGCGACGAAGGTGCCGGCATATCCTATATCATTTTCCAGATTCCTGAGGAAAGAAAAGGTATCATTTTTGAAGCACTCATCGCCTCTGGCATCAGCAATGACTTGAACAAAGTCCTGGTTAGTTAAGGACTTCAAATAGTTGTAGGAGGTTAACATCTTAAGTTTTTCCTCCAGAGAAGAAGTTTTTTTAAGCTCTTCGGTTGCACCGAGCTTTTGGGCGAGCCTGTTTAAAATTATTTCCCGGACATTAACCTTATCCATAGCCTTAAAAAGAAGTTTTTCCGCCTCTACTTCCCTTAAATGACTTTCAAGTCTTCCACCCATATTGGTCTCATAGACCTGGGTAACTGGTATTCCCATCTTCAGAGAAGCTGCCATTCCTTCCATGGCAGCAATGATAAGACTGACCTCTTGAGATACGCTGTAGGTAACGGTATTATTAGTTCCTATTCCTATGGTATTTAGCTTTTTGGTGATTTCAATAGAGGCAGGGTATCCTCCTGCAACTTTAAATACAATATTAGGTCTTTTCCTTTCCTCTAAATTGGAGTAGCCCCACAGAAGCTTGGAATCATAATTTCGGAGAAACTCCTGGGCAGAGGAATAAATCTCTAAGGCATCCCTCAGGCTACCTTCAAGATTATCTGCCACGTTGGGATTGAGCTGGTAGCTTACCATTCCATCCTGGAAATTGGAGGCCAGGAAAATAGGTCTGAAAATAACAAGATTTGGCCACAGGGCAGTTTTGGTTGCTTCCATGGCAATCTCATCAGCAAAGTTTTCTGGATTTTTTTGCCACTCAGGATGAGCTGTAACCACCTCTTTAAAATCTTCCCAGAGCTCCGCATCATCCTCATAGGCTCTTGCCGCAAGCACCGGGTTGGTAGAGACCTGAACATACCCTAAGTGCCTAAGATACCTTAGGCCAATAGCATAGTCGTTGCCAAACTTGCCCAGCCCCTCTTTTACCATTTGATAATATACATTTTTCTGGAATATGCACTTTGCCTGCAAAACAAAGCTTGTTGTAAGCTTATCTTTGTCAAGTTTTTCTTCAATTTCCTTTCCCATCCTCGCTACCATACCAGCTCCTCCCATCACCTTTTTCATATCTTCAATGAGCATCCTCACTATTGCCCGAGCAACAGGGCTATCTTTTTCTTTTTTTTCTATGTGCTCCCACCTAACAAGAGTTTCCAGAATAAACTTGTAGGTAGCATCTATCTCCTCAGGAAAGAACCTGAGCATCTTAGCTTCCATCCCTACCAGGTTCATGGCTATTTCTATAAGTGTCCAGTAAGAAAATCCCCGCTGCTGAATTTTCTTCCTGAGAAGCTCCCCTGAGTCTGCCTGAGTTATCTCATTTCTCATGAATTCAAAATTTAACTGACGAATGACACTTCCTACTATTTTTTGCAGCTTTCCTCTCATTTTGGCATGAAGGATGTGGTCTGCTGCTAATTGAGGAGCACCTGCCAGGCTCATTTGAACAATGTGGTCTACGTGATCTAATCTTACAGGCGGGAAAGTAAGTTTTTTTAATCGTGATTTAGCCATAACTAATGCAATAATATCATCTGTTGTTAGCATTTATTTACCTCCTTGTGAGCCTTCTAACAATGTAAGATGTTTTTCAATGTGGGTGGTAACCTCTTTATAATAATCATCCTCATATTTAAACAAAGTCGCATAGATTTTATCTCTGAAGAGAAATTTTCCCTCACTATTTTTTGCCCTTAAAACTGAACCGAAAGTTATATGGATGAGCTGACGAGAATCCGGCTGTTGTAAAAGAGAATCTAAGTTATCATCGGGAACTTTTTCCGCATCAGGAATACGAGATACATCTGTGGTGACATGGTAGGCGGCTGTATCTTCTGCAAACCTTGTGAGGGCAAAGTTATGAATTTCTCGGTAAAGAGAGGGATTTTTTCTGGCTACAATCTTTATTGCTTCCAGGAAGCTCGTTCCAGCAGTTTTAATATGGAAAAGCCCCTGTGTTTGTTTAGCAAAGACGGGATATACAGAAAACTTATCGCTACCAGAGTGAAGTGATAGTTTATAAGCGCCAAATTTCCTTGCTATGCTCGCATGCAGGGACATCTCACGGGCAAACTTATCCACCTCTCCTATGTAATCTATACCTTTTTGCCAGTCTCCTATGAAGTGAAGGGCAAGATTTTGAAAATCAACCCCCCGGCGATGCAGCTCCTCCACAACAAATATATGAGCTAACGGGGAAGTGGAAAAGGGAGTCTCATCTACAGAGACCTCAAAGTCAAAATTATTTCTTTTGTAACCTCTCAAAAACTCATAGCTTTCTGCCACATGTTGAACAGCTCTGAAGTACGTAAGAGCGATGTCCCGTAGAGATTTTTCCTCAAAGTATACTTTTTCTCCCTCTACGGCATACCTTTTATTTAGATACCTTCTCTCCAGCTCTTTTTTCTCGGGAAAAGATTCATAAAAAAGATTTTTCTCTTCTTCGCTTAACCTATGAATGTCACTCCTCACCCAATCAGAAGGGTCAATGGTAAACATAGTATATCCGCAATCTACAGCCTCTTTTAAGTCCTCAATCCTTTTCACATGGTCAGCATCTGCTCCAAAAGGTCCCTCATATCCAGCCTCAAAAGCTCCCCAGATAGCATCATCCAGAACCTTCTGGAAATCTCTACCCGTGCGGCTATTTTCTCGCACCGACTGCTGTGCCAGCACAGGGAAGGTATACCTGTCTTTAAACGCTCGAATGTGGGCAGGTGTGGTTACTCCCAATCTATCCCCGGTGCCAAACGAAGCTCTTTTGCTGCAAGTAGAAGGGGCAAGGTGTGGGAAAAACTTCTGGAGTACGGTAAGGTTGTGGTGATTCAAATAAGCCACTTTCAAAGATAACGTGTTACTATTGAATTGTAACGTACCTGAAGGTTCCCCGTCAAATCGGGCACAGACCGCAGAATCACCAGCTATGACCAGATACTTGTCATTATCATCTCTTATAAGGAAGAAAAAATTATCCGCTCCCCTTTTTGCGGAAGAAGGATACATTCTAAACCGTTCCCCAAACTTCCTGGAGAAAGATTCTATAACAAGTTGCTCACCTATCAATGCTCACCTCTTTTCTGAATCTGACTTGCTACCTTTGCTATGTCATCCACATCGGGCATGACAGGATGTTCATCGATAATCCTATCAATCTTGCTGAACTGGAAATAGATACAGATGGATTTTTCTATCAACCTAAAAGCCTATTTTGCGCAAACAGTATACCGATTTCCATCCAAGACTTCCAGGCTCCTTCAAGTAAGGCTCCATTTCAGCGGCAGTGCGAAGAGTAACCTGCTCCACAGGAGGGACGGTGCCAGCGGGAAATGCCTGAAGAATCTGGTCGGTAACCAGGGTTAGATACCTCAGGATTGCCGCAATGGGCCTTTTAGCCTTTTTTGCAGTAGCAATGGTTGGTTTTCCCACTACACCCTCGGGAGTTGCGGCAATTTCGATGGCGTTGTGCCCTTCTCCCTCTGACCAGCGGTGGGGCCGGTGGAAAGAGTCAATAGCGTTATCAAAGTGACCAGCGGGCAAAAGCGCCTTTGGCTCAGCTTCCTGGGCAAGGTCCATCTTAATCATGCCTTCGGGGAAGAGCAAAAGGCCAACCGATGTTTCAGCTTCATCAGCATGGATAAAGGGTGTCTCAATAAGGTCACTCTTTCCTCCCGGGAAAAAGAACTCCCTGACAGCTCTGTGCCAGTCCACTATCTGGAAGACACCCGGGAGCTGATAACGATATAGAAACTCATGCAGCGCTGTCTCCAGAACCCAGAGGTGACCATGATTATTTACGATAATCTGTTTGCGAAAACCGTCGTTCCAAAGACCAAGCATCACATTAATGAGAACCTCCCTGGTAACCTCCTGGGGCATGATCACGTTTCCGGGCATTCCTATATGATGGTAGGGATGTGAGCCATAGTTGAGTGGAGGAAAGGCAAGGTTAATGGGTTTTCCCTTCCCGACAGTGTATCTTCTCAGCGCCTCCAGTATCTGAGTAACCATGAAGGTGTCCAACCCCGATACTGTATGTCTGCCATGATTTTCCGTGCAGCCTATGGGTATAAAAACTATATCGTTTTTGCGACGATTCTTAATCAGCTCCTCACGCACTGTGGTTTGAATATAAGTTCCCGGTTTGGAAAGCTCAGGCGGTGAGGGGATATCGTACTCCTTCAAAATAGCCTCAATCTCCTCCTCCGATGCATCCCACAGCTTTTTTTTCAGCCTACCAACATCGCTATTTTCAAAGATG
Source organism: Candidatus Aerophobota bacterium (assembly GCA_014859225.1). Classification (GTDB taxonomy): domain Bacteria; phylum Aerophobota; class Aerophobia; order Aerophobales; family B3-G15; genus Kmv34. The sequence goes on along the minus strand of JACUUP010000051.1, from coordinate 158 downwards.
ATAGCAGGATTATCAGTCGTTATCCACATATTAGATTTATTCTGGCTAGACACTTTTTTTCTCCTTCCTAACTTTTTGGTTTCTCCTTGAGTTTTTATGCTACAGAACTGCCGTAATCTTACACTCTTGCCTGTTAGTCTGTAGCAGTATAATATTCT
>JACUUP010000239.1 GCA_014859225.1 Candidatus Aerophobota bacterium | reverse complement strand
GTTGGCATGTGGACGAGATAAATGGTCACTCCTTTACCCAGATTATTAATGCTTTAGATGAGGCAAAGAAGATAAAGGGAAAGCCTACCTTGATAATTGCTCATACGGTAAAGGGACATGGCGTCTCATTTATGGAGGATAAGGTTGAATGGCATGCTGTAACCATGAGCCCTGAGCAAGTTGAAGCTGCACTTAAAGAGCTAAGCTGTTCTAATGAAGAAATTAATCTTACATTAGAAAATATGAAGGAGAACTGATATGTCTGAAAAAGTAGCTCCAAGAGAAGCTTTTGCAAAAACTCTGGTAAATTCAGGAGAAAAAAACTCTGACATTGTTGTTCTTGATGCAGATGTTGGTCCTTCTATAAAGGTTTCCTATTTTAAAGAAAGTTTCCCGGAAAGATTCATTGCCGTGGGCATTGCTGAACAAAATATGATTGGAATGGCTGCAGGACTTAGCACCCTTGGTTTTATTCCCTTTGCTACAACCTTTGCCTGTTTCGCCTCAAGAAGAGTCTGTGACCAGGTAACCATTTCTGTGGCTTATCCCAGGTTAAATGTGAAAATTGTTGGAGCCTATGTTGGACTTTTTGTTGGGAAAAATGGTGCAACTCACCAGGCACTTGAGGATGTAGCTATTATGCGCTCTATTGCCAATATGGTGGTTGTTGAGCCTGTAGATGGAAAAGAAACAGAAGAGGTAGTTAAGTTTGCCTGTGAATACGATGGACCGATGTATCTTCGGATAGGAAGAGATGCTGTATCTCATATTGTTCCTTCTGATTATAAGTTTGAGCTGGGTAAGGGACTTGTTATAAGAGAAGGAAGTGATGTTACGCTGATCTCTTCAGGAGTGCTTGTTGAGGATACCTTGCAGGCAGCATCACTTATAGAAAAAGAAGGGATTAGGGCAAGGGTAATTAATATGAGCTCCCTCAAGCCAGTTGATGAGGAGCTCATTATAAAAGCAGCTGAGGAGACAGGAAAGATAGTAACCATTGAAAATCACAACATAATTGGCGGGCTGGGCTCAGCCGTAGCTGAAGTTATCTCAGAAAAACATCCTGCATATCTTAAGAGAATAGGGATGAGAGATGTTTTTGGAAAATCCGGTACAAATGAGGAGATGAAAAAGAGATTTGGATTAACAGCAGAGGATATAGCAAAAGAGGTTGTAAGTTTTGCTGGAAGTTAGACTATTCAATGGACAATTTTTTCAAACAGAAATCCTGGCGTAGAAGCTGCAAAATTGCTCCCCCATTTTCTTGACAGGATAAAAAGGAAAGGTACAATATGTATAGTTTGGTATACAGTATACAATTTGGTGAAAGTTATGCAGTTTAACCACACTAAAGTAAAAGATTATCCCAAGTTGAGTGAGGTTGTGTATAGCACCCTCAAACAAAGGTTAATTGGTCAAAGTGAATGGACAGTTTCAAGACTTAGGCTCCAGGAAGACCAGCTGGCGCGTGAGCTTGGAGTGAGCAGGACACCGGTTAGAGAGGCAATCCATAAATTGGAAAAAGATGGTCTGGTAAAAATTATTCCCAGAAAAGGTGCATTTGTTAGAACCATCTCTTCCAGGGATGTTCGGGAAATATTTG
>JACUUP010000238.1 GCA_014859225.1 Candidatus Aerophobota bacterium | reverse complement strand
TTTCAACGTCTACGATGGTGTTCCTTATCCCTGGGGATGGGGGATAAGGAAAGATGGAAGCCTGGAGCCAGATCTTTGCGAGCCTATCCAGCTCATAAGAGAGCTTCAGAAATTAGGTGTTAATATTGTGAACGTAGCTGTGGGCAACCCTTACTATAATCCCCATCTGGAAAGACCTTATGACCATCCCATCGAGGGGGGATATCTGCCAGAAGAACATCCTCTTCAGACTATCTCCCGCATTATTAGGATAACTTCTGACATACACAAAGAGGTCCCGGAAGTTCATCTTGTAGGAGGAGGTATTTCCTGGCTGCGACAGTTTTTCCCCAATGTAGGTGCCGCAATGATTCAGAAAGGGTGGATAAGCTTTCTGGGTGTAGGAAGATGTGCCCTTGCTAATCCTGGTTTTGCTAACCAACTTTTCCAGGTTGGCAGTCTGGACTTCAGAAAAATTTGTATTGTCTGTTCCTCCTGTGTGCAGATGATGAGAGACGGAGTAGCGGCAGGATGCCCTATCCGCGACTCTAAAGTTTACGGGTCAATTTATAGAGCCGGGCGTCTGAAAAATGAACACTATGTGAGAAAATGGGCAAAGGAGTGCACGAGCTGCACTCCTCCTCCCTGCCAGGGAGGATGCCCTGCTGGTATGGACACGTTAGGGTTCATTCAGGCTTTCATTGAAGGAGACGTAAAAAAATCCTATACTGTAATGCGAAAGGATAATCCTCTTCCGGAGACCTGCGCATATGTGTGTCCTTCTGAGGTCCTCTGTGAGGCCCGCTGTGCTTCCAGTATTTTGGAGAAAAGGGCCATCCCCATCCGTCAGATTCAAAAACTCGTAGCACAACAGGCAAGGATAAAAGGATATACCAGAATAGTGCCCGGTAACCCAACAGGGAAAAGAATCGCAGTGGTGGGGTTCGGTCCGGCAGGAGTTGCCTGTAGCACTTATCTTGTAGAGAAAGGACATACGGTAAGCGTATTTGAGGCACAAGAGCAGGATGGAGGGTTAGTCGCCACTCATATTCCTGCAGGCAGAATAGGTGAAGGTATTCTTCAGGCAGAGGTTGATGCTCTGGGGTTAAAAGAACTTGATCTGTTTGAGATACGATACGCAGAGAAGATAGGTGAGGATTTTAGTCTTGATTCCCTCCTGCGAGAAGGCTACCATGCGGTATTTTTAGGGATGGGACTGCAGGAGTCTGTGAGACTGAGAGAGGACAATATCCAGGGAGTAGTAAGTGCTTTCAGTTTCCTGAGAGAGCTGAAAGTATCAAAGAAGAACATAATGTCCATCATTCAAGGGAAGCAGGTGGCTGTAATAGGAGGTGGAACAACAGGACTTGATGCTGCTCTTGAGGCACTGGATTGTGGGGCAGAAGATGTGTATGTTCTGTACCGTAGATCCTTAAAGCAAATGCCAGCCTGGGTTGAGAAAAGACAGGAGGCAATGGATAAGGGGGTCCACTTTTTGTTTTTGGCTCAACCGGTGGAGTACATCGTAGATGATAATAATAGGCTCTCTGGTATCAAGGTAGCTCCGGTAAAACTTGAAAGTCCGGATATAACCGGGCGCCGCAGTCCCATGAGGCTGAATTCAATCTA
>JACUUP010000237.1 GCA_014859225.1 Candidatus Aerophobota bacterium | reverse complement strand
ACCTCTCTAATATGGGAGCCTTTTACAGTCTTGTTTATTTTCCTATCCAGCTCCAGAAAAGACGAAAGAATAACAAGAAAAAATAATAAAAAAGTACAAGCTACCTCCACACACAATGAGATACAAACAGGATAAATAGGACATTTTTTGCCCAGCTTACTCATTTTCATTAACTGTCCCATCTTTACGTTTTTTTTTCTCCAATTTTTTAAAATAATCCTGCAAAGCATCTCTCACTATTGCTCCCATCGTTTCTGGTAGCTTTTCCTCTCTTTTTATACCTTTTCTAAGGTTTTTTAATTTGTTTTTTTGAGCCAGACTGATAAGCCTTTTCTGCATATCTGCCGGTAGATAAATGGTAACTTTTCTCTCTGAAATAGACATTGCTATCCTCTTTTTTTTATTAGTATCAAGGAAAAAAAAAGCATAAAAACAATGTGCTCACATTTTTACTAAAATAATGAAATAAAGTCAAGTTTCTCCCGATACCCCTGTCTATTTCTAAAGTGGAGTATCAATTTTTTTAATTGAGTGTAACCAGCTTACCGCTCTTTAGAGATTCCTCAGCTGCTAAACAAATCCTCACCGCTGCCAGCTAATCTCTTTTTTTTACCCCTTAATTTTTGTTTCATGAAACTCACCTTTTTTATTTTACTTAAATGCTCCCCCGGTTATCCCCGAGATGACATAGCGTTGCACAAAGATGAATACAACAAGCAATGGAAGAACAGCGAGGGTAGTTATTGCCATAACGCTATTCCACTGGATAGCGTATTGACCGAAAAGCTCAGCAAGTCCCACTGTTATGGGAGCTCTTTCAGGTCCTTTTGTGAGGATAAGGGCAAATAAGAACTCGTTCCACGCTCTTATAAAAGCGAGCATTCCTGTCCAAATGAGACCGGCTCGAGATAGTGGTGCTATGATGAGCAGGAGCACTCTAAATCGGCTGCACCCGTCTATCAAGGCTGCCTCTTCTATGCTTACGGGTATTGAGTCAAAATAGGTTTTCAGCAGCCAGATAACAAGAGGCAGAGCAAATGTGGTATTTATCATGATAAGGGCAAGATACGTATCATACAGTCCTAACTGCCTTGCGAGGCTAAAATACGGGACCATAAGAACTGCTCCCGGGAACATCTGCATGGCTAAAATTCCCAAGAGAAGAGTTTTTTTTGCCGGAAGTTTGAATCGGGAAAATCCATAGCCTGCCAGACCACCCAGAATCACACAGAGAAAGGTTGAGCAAATGGAGATAAAGTAACCGTTAAAAAAGTATTGCAGGTATTTTTTATGAGTAAAGATTGCCATGTAAGGCTCTATTGTCCAGGTTTGAGGAAGTATGCGTGGGGGATACATGAATATCTCCCGGATGGGTTTAAGCGAGCTAAAAACGGCAAATATAGCGGGAAACAAAATTATAATGGTAACAACAGCTGCTGAAGCATACAGCGTAGCTGATTTTATGTAGCCCTTTCTCATATTTCAACCTCCGCTCTTTTGGAATAAAAGAGTAAATAAGCACCCACGCACACAGAAATAATAATTGCCGTTATAACACCTATAGTTGATGCATAGCCAAATCTAAATGCCTGAATTCCCCGTTGGTAGAGAAGGAAA
>JACUUP010000050.1 GCA_014859225.1 Candidatus Aerophobota bacterium | reverse complement strand
TGGGAATGACCAAAAGAGGATAGAGCATGCCAGGAAGGTGATGCGGTTTGCAGAAAAGCTTCTTGAAAAAGAAGAAGGAGACTGGCACATTGTTATTCCGACGAGCATCTTGCATGATGTAGGAATAAAAGAGGCGGAGAAAAAATATGGCGAAGCAGCACCTTCCTATCAGGAAAAAGAAGGACCATCTGTAGCAAAAGAGTTTCTTCTCAAAATGTCTCTCAAAAGAGAAGATGTTGAAGAGATTTGTGAAATAATAGCTCATCACCACTCGCCGGGAAAGATTAACACCCAGAACTTTAAACTGGTATACGATGCGGACTGCCTTGTCAACTTAAAGGATGAAATTAACAAGCAGGGTAAAAACAAACTTGAAAGGAAGATTGAGGAGATATTCCTTACAGATACAGGGAAGAACCTGGCAAGAAAGCTTTATCTTAAGGATAAATAAGTAAATTAACTTAACCAATTATTTTTTATGGATTAGTTTTTATCTCGTGCAAACCTCATCATAACGACCTAAGGCCTTTTGTCAAATAATCTACCTCTCCTCGGCTTTAGAAAATAAAAAAGAGGGGTGGTTTTTTGCCACCCCTAAAAACCTGCAGAGCTTTTTGGAGAAAATCTTATTAACCACAGCAGCCTCTTTTCTTGCTACCTTCTGCGTACTTTTCAGGATTCTCATCAAATTGTTTCCTGCAACCTTCAGCACAAAAGTAATAGGTTTTATCCCCGTATTCAGAAGTAGCTACTGCCTCATCCTCGTCTACTTCCATTCCGCAAACTGGGTCTTTTGCCATATTAGCTCACCTCCTTAGATTTTTGCTTTCCTCAACCGCAGCGCGTTCATTGTCACGGTGAAGGAGCTCATTGCCATTGCCAGAGCACCTATCATCGGATGCAGAAGTCCTAAGCCAGCAATGGGCACAGCGCTGGCGTTATAAAACCAGGCCCAGAAATAGCCTTGCTTGATTTTCCTGAAAGTAGCTTTTGACAGTTTAATCGCAGCGACAACTCCCGAGATATCACCCCTCACGAGTATGATGTCACCGGCTTCAATTGCGATGTCGGTGCCTGTCCCTATGGCAATACCAACATTTGATGCGGTTATGGCTGGAGCATCGTTAATGCCATCACCAACCATGGCAACCATTCCGTATTCTTGCTGTGCCCGTTGCACCGCCTCCACTTTTTGGTCAGGCATGACTTCTGCGTATACCTTGCTTATGCCGACTTCCTTTGCTATTGCTTCGGCAGTCTTTTGATTATCACCAGTGAGCATGATGGTTTTCAGTCCCATCTGCTCGAGTTCTCGCACAACCTCGACGGTACCCTCCTTTAGTGTGTCCGCGACGGCGATTACTCCCACGACTTTTTTATCCACGGTGACGACCATGGCAGTTTTTGCCTGCTCCTGCAATTCATTCAGTTTTTCCTGTAGCTTTGGCTCCTGTTTAGCGCCGTCAACCAATTCGGGTTTACCAACGCGAACCTCAGCACCATTTATAATACCCTTCACCCCCATTCCAGTTATAGCTTGGAATGATTTTGGCTCATCCAGCCTGAGTTGAAGTTCTCTGGCACGGTTCACTATTGCTTGTCCGAGTGGATGTTCCGAGCCCTTCTCCACGCTGGCAGCATAGTACAGGACTTTCTTATCCTCACCTACACCAAAAGATATAACATCAGTGACTTCAGGCTTACCTTTGGTCAAAGTCCCAGTTTTGTCGAGTATAATAGCCTTGACCTCTTTCATTGTTTGTATAGCTTCGCCCCTTCTAATTAAAGCACCTTTCTCGCTGCCAAGACCACTTCCGACCATCAGTGCAGTTGGAGTGGCCAATCCTAAAGCACAAGGGCAGGAAATCACAAGTACTGCGACCATCGCCAGGAACGCCAATATCCAGATAGGAAGGCTTGCATTGACCCAGGGCAGAAACTCAAAGCGCCCAATAAAACCGACGAAGAATCCAGGAAAAAACATCCAGAGCGCAAATATGAGCAAAGAGTACCCGATGACTGTGGGGACTAAATACCCGGTTATCCTATTAGCCCATTCTTGAATTGGTATCTTGCTTCCCTGACACTCCTGAACCATCTTAATTACGTGAGACAAGAAGGTATCCTTTCCTACTCTGGTTGCCTTCACCTTCAAGAGGCCCTGCTGGTTTACCGTAGCTCCAATAGCCTCATCGCCCTTCCTTTTCCGTACCGGCATGGATTCCCCCGTAGCCATTGATTCATCTACCGTACTTTCACCCTCAAAGACCTTGCCATCAGTGGGGATCTTTTCTCCAGGGCGGACAATCATTATGTTTCCCACTTTGACCTCAGAAATTGGCACTTCCACCTCGTTACCGTCTCTCAGGATTCTTGCATTCTTTACTCCCAACTTCAAGAGCTTTTTGATAGCCTGAGATGCTCTCCCCTTAGCTTTCACCGTAAGGTATATTCCAAGCAGGTGAAATATCATAATCCAGACTCCCATCTCAACGAAGGTTATGTAGGGGAACCAGATTCCAAGAACGCCCATAAAATAGGGTGGTATAGAGCCAAGGAAAATTAAAGCATCCATATTTGGACTCAAATTTCTGTAAGATTTAAGAGCGGAGCGTTGAGTTGGCCATCCCCAGATGAAAACTACCGGGAACCCTAAAATAAGGGTAATGGGCACGTAGAGTGAAATCTTTATTGACGTCATGTAGTGAATTACCATCAAAACCATTATTATAGAACCTGGGACCAGGGAGTATTTGAACCTGTTCCAGGCTTCCCTCATCTTTAGAATATCTTCATCCTCAATAGCTTCGGGCCTTATCTGCGGAAGCTTAGCAGTGTATCCGGTGCTATCAACTACCCTCACCAACTCTTCCGGGTCCACCACAGTGGGAATGTAAACGACGGAGACTTTTTCGGCGCCAAAATTCACCTTAGCCTCAAGCACACCTTCGGTTTTTCTGAGCGCTTTTTCTATGGTGTTTGCACAGCTCGTGTTTCGCATGTCAGTAATGTGTAACTCAACCTGACTGGCAGAAACATCATATCCACTATTGCGCACCGCTTTCAACAGGGAGAAAAGAGATACCGACTCCTCTACAACGATGGTTGCTTTCTCTGTTGCAAAATTCACACGAGCTTCTTTAACTTGAGCCACCTTGCCCAGAGATTTTTCTATTTTTATTGCACACCCCACGCATGCCATTCCTTTTATTGGCAACACGACTTTTTTAACCATACTCATCTCCCCTGAAATTTTACGCATGATTCATTTCAGTATATACCCTTACGGGGTATCTGTATATATTATAACTGTAATTTTACAACTGTTAAAGAATCACATTGAAACCTGTGTGGCGGAGACTATGATTTCCCCTGATGAGGAGGATAAGAACAAAAAGATAGAAGAGCTCATGAAGATATTTAACAGGTTTGTTGATTATAAAATGTAAATTTTACTCTCTTTTTTGACGCTTTTTTATTTTATCTTTCACCTGTCTTTATTTTATCCATAATTTGATAAGTAAGGTGCAAGAATTTATTTTTCAATTCTTTTACATTTACTTCAACAAGCATATCCACTGGCCATTTACCGATCTCATCCGGAAAATCAGATACTTCCCTGAGAGCAGCGCACAACCAGTAAAGGTCAAAACCAGGGTCTTTTTGTTTCGCCATCTCTATCAAAGTTTCTATTGGTTCAGTTCTTAAAATAAAATACAGATCAATGGCATCTCGATGTTTCCATCGTCCGAAAAAGGTCAAAAGTTTATCCACAATAAGGTCCTTATAGTCATTTATCTTAACTCCAAATTTTGAAGGTTGTGGCTCTTCAAATCGAAAGGGTGAATCATAGGCAAAATGAAGCACTGCACTTTCTTCTTCTTTGCTAACCTCGTACTCCACGAAAGACTCAAATCTGCGAATAACTTTAAGAAAATATTGCCCTTTATGGAGCATTTCCTCTACAACTCTGGTAAAAGAGAGAATCAACCCTTTCTCGGTTGTAAAAAGGTCCAGGTCGTAAGAGCGACGGTGCCCTATGTAAAACTCGGCAAGAGCAGTTCCACCTGTTAAATAGAAAAAAGATGCTTCACTAATCTTTCCAAATTCCATCAACAGATTTCTCTGAATTGGTGCGAGAGTGCCTTTACTTTCCAGAATACTCAAAATAGTCCTCCCATAATCGTCGGATTCTCTCCGGCAAATTAATCTCAGGAAGCAATTTCCTTATTTCTTCCCAGTCCAGTTGACCAATATCTTCTGCTCTACCATTAGACAAGACCTCTGCAATGTACCACTTCTTCTGATAAGAGTTATCCAGGTCAATCTCTTTGTTTGTGGACCAGATAATATATCTCTTTGGCTTTATTTTCATCTTTGGATGCTGGAATGCTATGTTGTGTCTCTCAATTTTTAGCCGTATAGGCACTTTATTAGATATAATCTTACATAATTTTCCGCTCAAGGCAAATGGATTTTCTCCATCTCGAGATTTTCTCGTTTCTTTTGTATATCATGTAACCATTTTACTTCCGATTTATATCCTCAATTATCCCATTCTCTCTGACCTTTATGTATATCTTCATCACATCACCGCATACCGGATTTCCCGCTGTGTCTACCCCATCAGCATGAATAATTCTTCCCATATTTTTGGGATTTCTGGAGTATTCGCAAACTTTTTCTGTATAGTCCATTTACCTGCTCCTTGTCCTTTTCCCAGAAAGGGGATATCCGCCATAGTCTTTCAACAACGCCCGCAAGAACAGTAACCACCCGAGTAACATCCTCTTCTGTATTATATTTACCCAGACTGAACCGCAATGACCCGCGTGCAGTTTCATCAGGTAGCCCTATGGCAAGCAGCACATGACTTGGTTCAAGTGAACCAGATGCGCAGGCAGAACCAGAAGAAACACAAATATCCTCAAAATCAAGGTTCAGCAGGATACTTTCTCCCTCTATATATTTTATACACAAATTAAGGGTGTTGTATAGTCGCTGTTCGGGGTGTCCGTTTACAACTATCTGCGGTATTCTCTTCTTTATTTCTTCTTCAAGTCTATCACGCAGCAGCCCTACTCTCACCGATTCCTCTCTCATTTCCTCTTGTGCGAGCTCGGCTGCTTTTCCTATACCGACAATTCCCGCCACATTTTCAGTCCCTGCTCGCCCACCTCTTTCCTGTTCACCACCATACAACAGCGGTGAAATCTTGACCCCCTTTCTTATGTAAAGCGCACCTATCCCCTTGGGAGCATAAAATTTATGCCCTGATAGCGAAAGCATATCTATACCAGGAGAGTTTACTGTCAGAGGTATTTTACCTGCTACCTGCACTGCATCGGTATGAAAGTACACTCCCCTACTTTTTGTTATTTCTGCTATTTCAGAAATAGGCTGGATTGTGCCTATTTCATTGTTGGCATACATTATAGTTACAAGAATGGTATCCTGTCTTATAGATTTTTTTAACTCCCCGACATCAACCATGCCATAGCTATCAACAGGCAGGTATGTAACCTTATATCCCTTTTTTTCAAGTGCCTTGCAGGCACATAAAACCGCATGGTGTTCAATCAGTGATGTAATAATATGTCTGCCCTTATCTTTTAAAGCACACGCAGTACCTTGTATAGCCCAGTTATCTGCCTCCGTTCCACCTGATGTAAAAAACACCTCATTTGCCTGGCATCCCAAAAGTTTTGCCAACCTCTCCCGTGCTTCATCCACTGCTTTTCTTGCTGTACGTGCTTTTTTATAAAGAGACGAAGGGTTGCCGTATTCATCACTCAAGTACGGAAGCATCTCTTCTACCACCCTTTTATCGCAGGGTGTGGTAGCGTTATAGTCCATATATATCATTTTCTTTCCCTCCTTGTTCCTTAAAAAGCCATGTGGTCAGGTATCTTTCTCCAGTATCCGGAAGTACCACCACGATAAGTTTCTCCTTATTTTCCTTCCGTCTTGCAACTTCCAACGCCGCCCAACACGCGGCTCCGCTTGAAATCCCTGCAAGAATTCCTTCTTCCTTTGCCAGCCTGCGTGCAGTTGCACCGGCATCTTCATCTTTGACTGTGATAATTTCATCAATAATTTTTACGTTCAATACATCTGGCACAAAACCTGCACCAATGCCCTGTATTTTGTGTGGTCCTGCTTTGCCACCGGATAAAACCGGCGATGATTCAGGTTCAACCGCTATTGCACAAAAATCTTTTTTCTTTTTCTTAATCACTTCTGCTACACCGGTAATCGTGCCACCTGTACCAACACCCGCAACCACAATATCCACCTTGCCGTCTGTATCCGTCCATATTTCCTTTGCTGTGGTTCTGCGGTGAATTTCGGGATTTGCTGGATTACTAAATTGCTGGAGCATCACCGCATTGGGAATTTCCTTAACCAGCTCTTCAGCCTTTAGTATCGCCCCCTGCATTCCTTCGCTCCCCGGAGTAAGCACAAGTTCTGCGCCGAATACGGCAAGTAGCTGACGACGCTCCATACTCATAGTTTCAGGCATGGTAAGAATAAGCCGGTATCCTTTTGCTGCAGAGACAAACGCCAGGGCAATACCTGTGTTGCCACTTGTTGACTCCACCAGTACCGAGTCCCTGCGCAGGACACCTCTTTCCTCTGCATCCTCAATCATGGAAACTCCGATACGGTCCTTTACGCTGGACAGGGGATTAAACGATTCCAGTTTCGCAAAAACCTGCGCGTGCACTCTTTCGGTTATCCTGTTCAAACGCACCAGAGGCGTATTGCCGATAGTCTTTGTAATATCATCAAAAAATTTTTCCCTTATCTTCTTAATCACAATATCCCCCCTTATTTTTGTCGCTTTATATGTTATATTGCATATCCTAAGTTTTTTCCGGTTAGGAACTTTTCCGCCTCCTTTGCTGCTTTTTTCCCCGAAAGAAGCATTGCTCCAAAAGTTGGACCCATTCTGGGAAGACCAAATGTAGTGGATACAGCCATTCCACAAACTATAAGACCTGGTTTTACCATACCTGTGTGCTCCACCACAAGGTCCTCTGATTTTTCCACCCACATCGCCCCGTATCTACCGCACTTTATTAGTCCGCGCTCTTCTAATTTTTTGACGCAACAGGCATCATGTCCGGTAGCATCTATTACCACATGACACTCAATGCCCACAGGGTCAACACAGCTTATCTCTCTTGGCAAGGAAGAGACCGGTGTCCAGTTAATCACCGCTCCTGCAACTTTTCCTTCATCCCGCAGAACTACATCCTCAAACACGGTCATATTAAAAATTTTTACTCCCGCATCACAGGCGGCAGCAATAAGTTTAGAACAGGCATGCGGACCATCAGCTACAAAAAGACCTGATTGTACTTCTTCATAAGGAACCCCAAGCTCTTTAAGAACTGTGTCTGCTGGAGCCCTCACCGTAACCTTGTTCATAAGATACCCTCCTATCCAGAATCCACCACCAAGATAGTTGTTCCTTTCCACAACGAGAGTTTTAAATTTTTTACCGGCAAGCTCTTTTGCTGCCATCAGTCCACTTGGTCCTGCTCCTATAACTACAACATCGCTTTCCGCAAATTCGGTAAACTGTTTCAAAAAACCTGAAGCAATAGCTCTTGTAATATCCTTTTCTCCGGCAAAAGCAAATTTTTCCATATTTTCCTGCATGGAAATCTCCTTTTCTTCATTTTAACGAGAATTTTTCACAATTTGTTTGATACTACCTTGTTTATATTGGCCAGCTCACGTAACCACATCCCCTTCTACCCGTTCCACCTCTACTCCTAACTCAACAAGATATTTTTTAGCTTTCTCTAAATTATTTTTTTCACCTTCAAGTTCCAGTACCACCTCCCCCACAGTTTCTGTAACTTTAGCCCTGCGGATATTAGGTATAACTTTGCATTCCTTAGCCATGCGGAAAATCACCGGCTCTTTGATTAAATGCTGAGGAAAAGTTAATCTCACAGGTAGCTTAGGCATTGTTTACCTCCTTATGCCACAAAACTGCTCATAATCAATTAAATTTTTTATTGAGGGACTATCCCCACACATTGCACAGTCTTTATTCTTAGAAATTTTTACTTTGCGAAATTCCATCCCTAAAAGGTCAATTATCAGAAGATGTCCAACCAGAAGTTTGCCCTGATTCAGTATAATTTTCAGCACCTCGTTAGCCTGGATAGCCCCCACCACCCCGGCAACTGCTCCTATAACTCCTGCCTGTTGACAGTTAGGAATCTCCCCCGGAGGTGGAGGCTCGGCAAAAAGACATCTGTAACAGGGACCTTTGCCTGGAAGAATAGTAAAAATCTGTCCATTAAACTGAAGTATGGCTCCATGGGATAATGGTTTGTTAGTCATAACACAGGCATCGTTAACCAGATAGCGCGTAGGAAAATTATCGCTTCCATCCACCACAATGTCGTAGTCGTTTATAAGGGACATTATATTTTCCGAGGATACCTTCTCACTATACGCTACAACTTCCACATCCGGATTGAGTTTATTCAATTTTTCCTTTGCTGAATAAACTTTTTCTCTACCTACATCCGGGCTGAAATGAAGAATCTGTCTGGAAAGGTTGCTCAACTCTACCTCGTCGCTATCCACCAGTCCTATTTTTCCAACACCAGCGGCACCAAGATAAAAAGCGCAGGGCGAGCCCAATCCCCCTGCCCCTACTATCAACACAGATGCCTGTCTTATCTTTCTTTGCCCTCTCCCTCCAACCTGGGGAAGAATAATCTGTCGGGAATACCTCTCAATTTGCTCCTCTGAAAATTTAAACATCACCTCCCTCCCGCAATAGCAGGAATAATAGAGACTTCATCTTTATCTTCAAGCTTCGTCCTCTCATTCTCAAGAAATCTTATGTCTTCATTGTTAACATAGATGTTTATGAAACGGCGAATCTTTCCGTTATCCTCGCATATACGCTCCTTTAAACCTTTGAATTTCTCATCCAGTATCTCCACAAGCTCGGCAACGCTGCAGGCTTCCACTTCAATTTCTGCTTTATCTTCTGTGAGTTTTTGCAATGGTGTTGGTATTCTTACTTTTACAGTCATTTTTTACTCCTTTCTTGTTAAGTAGTTTAATCAGATATTTTAACAAAAATAAATGATAGGTTAAATACCTGCCACACTGTAAGTTTATGAACTTAAATTAACCTGTCTAAAGACTCCTCAAAGGACTTTAAAGTGGGCTTTATTTTTATTCTTTTGCCCAGATAGCTACTAACCGCCTCCTGAGTTTTTAATCCATTACCGGTAATACAGATAACCAGAGATTCATCCCGGGTAATCTTTCCTCTTTCTATTAGTTTTTTAGCTACTGCCACCGTTACGCCACCCGCAGGTTCGGTAAACACACCTTCGGTCTGAGCCAGGAGTTTAATTGCCTCCACGATTTCCTCATCACTGGCAACTTCCGCCCAACCTGCGCTTTCCCTGACAGTTTTAACCGCATAGTATCCATCAGCAGGATTGCCTATGGCTAAAGACTTAGCAATAGTTTTAGGTTTTACCGGCTTTACAATATCAGTTTCCTCTTTTATGGCATTAGCAATGGGAGAACAACCTGCAGCTTGAGCTGCATACATACGAGTATCAAGCCTATCAATAAACCCTAACATATGAAACT
>JACUUP010000236.1 GCA_014859225.1 Candidatus Aerophobota bacterium | reverse complement strand
CATCTACTGCCTTCCAATTAGTATACTCCTTCTTGAACTCATCTATAGCTTCAAACTGAGAATATCTATAAGGGTCAACCGTGGTATCCTTAACTACAATGGGCAAGCCTGTTTCCACATCGGTAAAGTAATGGAGAAAATGTACCGCAGCATCCTTATACCTGGAATATTTAGGTATAGCCATGGTGTATCCTGCAGCAAGCATAGACTTACGATTTAGTTTTCCCCCAATGTAAGCACCAGGAACCAGTGCATAACCAGCTTTGTTTAAAATGTTCGATTCAACCGGATTCTCCGCTGCTCTACCCACACAGGTCCACTGTTTGGCCATAGCTACATCACCTTTAACAAAGGCAGTCCTGATCTCCATATAGGAATAATTTAAAGCTCCCGGGGGCTGGTATTTTATAGCTGCAATCATGTTCTCAAGTGCTTTTAGTCCTGGCTTTGTATTTATCAATGGATTCATGTTATCATCAAAGTAGTTTCCTCCGAAACTGGCAAATCTATCCAAAAACCACCAGTACATCCTCCCCCTTTTTAAATATTCTGCAGCCCCGTATTTTTTGCGCCCACTTTTATCCCAATCCCATCCGGTAAAAAACTCTGCTACATCCAGGTATTCATCCCAGGTTCTGGGTGGAACAAGTTCATATCCATATTTTGCATAGAATCTTGCTTTATACTCTGGATTCTCAAAAATATCCTTCCTGTAATACAACATATGCACATCACCGTCAGAGCAAACACCATACCAGGTATCTGCCCAGCTCAAATAAAGCTTCTCAAAGGCAGGAAGCACATCATCCAGATGAAAATTAAGCCCCCATTTATCAGCAAGTGCTTTAAGAGGCTCAAGATGAACGCTGTAGTCTGCTATAGAGAAAGCATTAAACTGAACAACATCATAGGCACTTCCACCTGTTGCAAGCTCTATCATTTGCTTTTCATAAAGAGCCTCAGGAGCAATCTCCACTACATTTAATTTAACCCCGTACTTTTTCTCAAAATCGTCCTGAATCATGTAAATAGCTGCAGATTTGGGCTCACCGTGGACAGCAAGGGTAATAGTTTGACCTGAAAAGGGATATCTTTGAGCAAAGACCAAGGTGCCTGAAAAAACTAACAAACCAGCAAAACATATAACAACTATTCCTGCAATTTTCCCTACCTTTCTCCTATGCCTTCTATCCTCACACATTTTTACCTCCTTACCCCTTGATAAAATTTAACCGGGGTCATTCTTTTCCTTACCAGAGAGTTATTCATCACCTCCTTTCCTCTGCATCCTTAAATATTTTTTCAAAGTTTCCTCTTGTCTTGCTCAAGTGGTGAAAGATTGCCTGCTGCACTTTTTCTTCCGAGCCTTTTTTAATTGCATGAAATATTTCTATATGTTCGTTAAATGCTTCCTCAGGTACTCCCGGAAGCTGATTCGTTTTTCTTCGGCTCTCCAGCATAAGGTCAGTAAGTCCTTTGTATAAAGCTATCAATATTTCATTTCCAGTGGCAGTGACTATAACCTGGTGAAAATCTAAATCGCCCTCATTGAAAGCCTCTATATCTTTATCTGCAATAGCTTTTTCCTGAAGCTTCAAGTATTCTTCCATTTTCTCAAGATCCTTTTCCTTAGCTCTTTTAGCAGCAGTTATTCCAAT
>JACUUP010000235.1 GCA_014859225.1 Candidatus Aerophobota bacterium | reverse complement strand
GGAACAGTGGATGATATAGATACGTATTGTCTTTGTTATGAGAAGGAAATAAAAAAAGCAGGTGGTATAGACCTTCAGGTATTGGGAATAGGACGGGATGGTCATATAGGGTTTAACGAGCCTGGCTCCTCTCTTGCCTCACGCACAAGGCTTAAAACTCTTGCTCCTGAGACGGTGGAAGATAACGCGAGGTTCTTTGAAAATAAGGATGAGGTACCAAGATATGCTATAACCATGGGAGTTGGAACTATCATGGAGGCAAAGGAGTGCATTCTCCTTGCAAGCGGAGAAAATAAAGCGAAAGCCATCCAGGGGTGTATAGAAGGACCTATCTCAGCAGAGTGCACCTCTTCTATCCTGCAACTTCACCCACAAGTTATAATAATTGTGGATGAAGTTGCTTGTCAAAATCTTAAAAGAAAAGAATACTACAGGTATGTGGAAAAGATGTCAGCTAAGCTTCAATCAAAGAACAGAGGTTAATATATGACAGAGGAAAAGTATTTTATAGGTGTTGACCTCGGAGGCACGAATATAAAAGCAGT
This sequence comes from Candidatus Aerophobota bacterium, assembly GCA_014859225.1. GTDB lineage: Bacteria > Aerophobota > Aerophobia > Aerophobales > B3-G15 > Kmv34. The sequence goes on along the minus strand of JACUUP010000235.1, from coordinate 1,114 downwards.
AGCCATGAACAGGGAAGGCAAAATATTTCATCAGCAAAACATTCCCACTGAGAGCGAGAAAGGTCCTTTGCCAGTTATAGATAAGCTCGTCTTACTTATTGAGAGTGTAAGGCGCAAGAAAGATGTTACCCGCAGGAGTTTGGGCGCTATCGGGGTAGCTGTGGCTGGTGCTGTAGATATGAAACAGGGAATATGTAGATTTTTAACCAATTTCCCTACAAAATGGAAAGGGATTCCACTTGCAAGCAGGATAAAAGAGAGGACTGGCTGCACAAGTTTCCTTATAAATGATGTTAGAGCTATAACCTTAGCTGAGAAAACGTTTGGAGCAGGAAGAAAGGTTAAAAATTTAGTTTGTATTGCTCTTGGGACAGGGATAGGAGGTGGGATTGTTATAGATGGAAAGCTACATTTTGGTAGCAAAGGATTTGCGGGTGAGATAGGACATCAAACAATAAGCATGGATGGTCCTAAATGCGGATGTGGAAACTACGGCTGTTTTGAAGCACTGGCCAGTGGTTCAAATATTGCCTCTCAGGCTATAAGGTTTATTAAACAAGGGAGAAGTACTATGATTAGAGACCTTGTTGAGGGTGACCTTAACAGAATAACCCCAGAAGTAGTTGCGAAAGCGGCGCGCCAGGGAGATGAGGTTGCCCGGGAAATCTGGGAAAAAGAGGCATGCTATGTTGGGATAGGAATTGCAAATCTTGTTGTGAGCCTTGACCCGGAAATGGTCATTATCGGTGGAGGAATAGCAAAAGCAGCCGACCTTCTATTTGAAGGTATAAAAAAAGAGCTTTCCCGTAGAGTTTATGTTGACCCGGATGTAAGCAGGCTCAAAATAGTAAAAAGTGAGTTTGGGGATATAGCAGGAGCAGTGGGTGCTGCAACCTGGGCAATGATGAATGTATTTTAAGCGTACATCAGCCTGGTATTCCCAGTTAAAACAGGTATTTACAGGCAAGGATTCAAAAAGTTGATGTTCTTTCACAAAATACTACCTATATTTAAGAATACAGGCTAATAAGCAAATCCTATCTCTCCACTTTGGGTATTTATTACTGCTTTAACCTGGCATAAAAAGTCCATTCCAAGAAGCCCATCTACAAAG
>JACUUP010000234.1 GCA_014859225.1 Candidatus Aerophobota bacterium | reverse complement strand
GGCAAGATACGATTTTCATGCCCGTATAAACAAAGAAGAAATATCAAAGCTCTCTGACATAGCTAAGATTCTGGAAGATGTCCTGGAGAAGGACTTAAAAAACATGGAGCATTGATAGTTGACAGATATGAGTTTTAGCTATAGTTAGTTATAGTGAATGGAAACAAATCACAAAAAAAGAAGGTTTTGAGAACATGAAAGAAACGGTAGATTTAGACCAGGAGATTTGGACCTACGAGGATTATGTTAAAATTCCTGAGGATAGAGTTACCCATCAAATTATAGGAGGGAAACTATTCATGACCCCTGCCCCTTCGTCTTATCACCAAAAAGTATCACGCAATCTTGAGTTTGCAATCTGGAGTTATGTTAAGGAAAATAACCTGGGTGAAGTATTTGACGCTCCCATAGATGTCGTTTTTTCCTCGGTAAATGTGGTTCAACCGGATATTGTTTTTATTAGCAAGGATAGACTTAAGATACTGGAAGAGAGGGGTATATTTGGAGCTCCTGATTTAGTTGTTGAGATTATCTCTCCTGGCACCTCTGAGCTTGATGTGAAGTTAAAAAAGCAGCTTTATCAAAGATTCGGAGTGCGAGAGTACTGGATAGTTTATCCTGAGGAGAAAAAAGTGGAGGTTTTTAAGCTCAAAGGGGGCAGCTTCAAGGGAGAGGGAACTTTTTTGAAGGAAGATACACTTGCGCCGGAGCTTTTCCCGGGATTAAAAATCAACCTAAATGAGATTTTCAGTTAGGTAAGGCTTTGTGCAAATTTTGGATATCAGTATTTTTCCTTCCCAGCCTTTCTCCTTCAATTCTTTCTCCAGCATCTCCTTCAAGAAGGGTAAAACTATCACCTCTGTCTCGTAATGTCCTGCCTCAATTACTGAAAGACCGAGGGATTTTGCCTCAAGTAGAGAGTGGTAGGGAAGCTCACCTGTTATAAGAAGTTCAGCTTTTTTTTGCCAGGCAGGATAAACAACTTCTCTGCAGCTTCCCCCACAAAGGGCTATTGTATCAATTTTTGTATTTTTTACTTTAGTTACCCTCACATTTTGAGCACAAAGTTTATTTTTTGTAGTCAAAACAAACTCGTTGAAGTCTTTTCCTTCTTCCAGTAAAACGAGTTTTCCTAAGCCACATTCAGGTTTATCTTTTATAGGAAGGAGTGGTTCTATTTTTTTGATTTTCCAATCTTGCCTGAGAGTTTCAATTAATGCATCATTCACTCCCCCGGATGCTACATCAAGATTGGTGTGGGCAATGTAGATGGATATATTTGAGCTTACTGCTTTTTGTATTACACTGCCCGGCGGTTTTGAGAAAATTAACTCCTGCAGAGGCTGATAAATTAAAGGATGGTGTGCGATAATTAAATCTGTCCCCTTTTCTTTCGCCTCATCAAGCACATCTTCGGTTACATCCAGGCAAATGAGGATAGCATCCACGTTTATATCTTCCCCTCCTACCTGAAGTCCTATTTTGTCATCTTCCATAGCAAGGCAAGAAGGAGCAATTTTTTCCATAACAGATATTACATCCTTTACTTTTGTTTTTGCCATTTTCATCTTTGCATTGGTAATAGCATCTTATAGTTAGTTTACCACATAAAAGGTAAAAGTAAAGGATGTGACATAATGACAGGCGAGACGCCTGTCCTACGG
>JACUUP010000233.1 GCA_014859225.1 Candidatus Aerophobota bacterium | reverse complement strand
GCAGGTTATTACTGGAATGGGTGGCAGGTTTGCCCTGGAATCTACATACCCATAACTTTCTAATATTTTCTGTCTGTAGACATCCCCATCCGAATAATATTGTTGATAGTTGAACTCATTTACCTCATCTATATTTTTGAAATGCTCTTCGAATCCATCATATTCAATAAAGGATTTATTGGTCATTCTTTTCCCCTTGAAGAATCTTTTTTATTTTAGATTTTAAAGGTGGCACGTCTTCAATTACAGCTTTCCAGACGACTTCATAATCCACACCGAAATAATCGTGAGTTAATTTATCTCGCATACCGGCGATATCCCGCCAGTTAATTTCCGGATAATTTTTCCTAATTTCTAATGGAATTTTCTTAGATGCCTCACCTATAATCTCAAGACTTCTCACAAATGCTCTTTTTAGGTCTTCGTTTTTCAGAAACCCCAAATATGTAATATTCTTAGACTTCTCTATAAGATATTCACATTCATTGATAATATCCAGAAGATAATCTTTCACATTCCGTTTCATATTGGAATCACCTCCTCGAGAATTGCTTTACCGATATTCGGTTTTAGAGCTCTTTTCATCACAAGGTCAACTTTTCTTCCCAGAAGGTCAGAGAGATAATTTTCAAGATTGATGAATCTAAGAAGCGATGGAGTTTCATAAAACGCAACCAGAATATCTAAATCGCTTTTTTTATTCTGCTCACCTCTAACATAAGAACCAAAGATGCCAAGCTCTTTAACTTTGTATTTCACCCTTAACTCTTCTTTTCGTTCCTTAAGTATTTCTTTTATCTCTTCTATAGTTCTCATTTTGTCGTCCCTCCTGTCTGCCGCGTATTGTCAAAAGGGCTTTCTATTGCCCCATATTTTTTTGTGTTTGCATGCGTGCAACACATAAATTTCTATAGCCTTTGAACTCTTATGCCCAGGTAGCTATTGGATGCATCTTAAATTAATCCTGCTTTCTAAAAGATTGGGGTGTGTTAAAGAGTAAATAATTGTATTCTTTTAAACCTTCATGCTTGATTTTAGATGTCTTTGCCAGTGTTCATTGTCCTTGCTGAAACTTTTCATTTGCCCTATTTACTCCCTCCACGAATTTTTGCCATTCGTCAAACTTGAAGCCGCAACTGGCTGAAACATCGGCTGAGGCAATGTAAAGACCTATCTCCTCGCCTTCAAGCTCTGCACCCATGGACAAAAACTCACCAATTTTGGTTTCTGGTAGCAGTGTTTTTTTCATGGTCTTTTCTCCCCTGTTTTTTTTACTCAAAATGGGAACTTCCAGACATTTTTTACCAGCTTCCTGCCAATATATTTGTTCTTTGCTCTGCGGGCTATTCTTTTTGGGTCACCGCTGGCAAGCTTTTCTATGTCGTTGGACATGCGAGCAAGCTGGTAGAGGAAACTTGTCGTCTTTGCCATAGAGACACCTCTTTTTTTTATTTTATTCTGTAGAAAGACGTTCTATGTCATTGACTGCGCGGATTAGAGCTGGTAGCCGCATTTTTCAGAGTGCGCTCTTTTACGCAGGCTAAAGCCTGCGGCTACCGAGATAACTTTAGCACCTAAACGCAGGCTAAAGCCTGCGGCTACCTGGATTGGTGTGTTCACAATGACGGGGTTCACGAGCATTTACGACAAAATGTAGCCGCACCATTCA
>JACUUP010000272.1 GCA_014859225.1 Candidatus Aerophobota bacterium | reverse complement strand
GGAAGAATTGCCCGGTCAACGTCCAGACAATCCAGCATCTCCCTGGACCACTTACGCTCTCTTACATCCAAAAACAGAGTTCCTGAAGCATCTGTAACATCTGTGGCAAAATCGCCAGTGAGTTTTAGTCGGATGTAATCTTTCGGGAGTAAAATCTTAAATATTTTCTCGTAGATTTCCCGCTCGTTTTCCCTAACCCAGAGAAGTTTGCAAGCTGTGAAGTAGGGAAAGCCAGGAGTACAGGCAATACGCATTAGTCTTTCTCTGCCAGCTGTAGTGACGATATACTCTCCTTGTTTTGTGGTCCTCTGGTCACACCAAAGAATACAAGGTCGCAGTACCTTATGATTTCTACCTATAAGTACTGCACCATGGTATTGCCCAGACAGACCTATACCGCTAATTCGAGAGGCATCCACACTTGATTCTTTTATTATCTGTTGAATTGACAAGATTGTCGCTTGCCACCAATCTTGCGGATTTTGTTCCACCCAGTTGGGATAAGGAGTCTGAAGAGGATAGGAACTGGTAGCTGTAGCAATTAAATTACCTTCAGGGGTAATCAAAACTGTTTTTACTCCGGTAGTTCCAACATCTATTCCCATAAGATACATGATTATTCCTCCTCCTTCTGTGACATTCCCTGTTTATGCATGTTACCCCCGAATATTCTAATTAAAAAGTGGCAGCTTTTTACTGGAACAGATGGCAACTTTGCTCAGGAATGGGTGGCAAATCTTCTCAGGAATCTACATCTGATTGATAGAATTTGCTGTTCGCTCATTTTCACCTTATCAAACTGGTTCTTAAATCGTCTTTAACCTAAAACCTATTTTGGCATATCGGGAGGATATCGTCTCTCTGGAGCCCTTGTTTTGCCACAATTTCCAATTTCATAGATAATGCCCAGGGTTGGTTCGGTATTTAAATAATAAAAAACATCCTCACCAAATTTCCCACTTACAATAACATCTACTCCCCTTTGTTTGAACTTTTCTAAGGTTTCTTCTATATCGTTATCATCCACTTTTTCCTTGATGTGATGAAAACCCTCACCCTTTTCTTTGAGAAAATTCTCGTAAAGGGAAAGACCTTCAACGGGCTGAATGAGTTCAAACTGCATATCTCCAAGCATAGCCACCGCTAACATAAATTTAAATGGTTTTGTCATCGGCTGACCATGTAAAGTAAATTCTCTGACTGTCTCTGGACTAAAGGTATGAACATCCCAGGGGCCAATGCCCAGAATTTTCCAATACTTTTCCATAGATTTTTGAATATCTCTTACCACAACACATATTTGCACTATTTTCCTCTTATTATTCACTTATACCTCCTGTACTGGTTAACAAGAAAAAGCAAAAACGAGGGCTCCTTGTGCATTAAATCGCAAGATAATCAAGAGGAAAATTATGCAGGAACCCTCGTCTTGCATTTGAGAACACAACAAATCAAAGCTTATCTTACCAATGGGGCAATACCACTGTAGCGGAAGGCCCATGCTCGCAGTGCATCTATCTCCTCATCAGCCATCTGGTCATGTGCAATCACGATTGCAGAAGTATAGACAAGAGGAACTTGATTTATTCTGCCTTCAAGATGGTATTTAATCGTTTCGGCAGTGGCTACACCTAAATCATCATTCATTCTCGTGGAGATCG
>JACUUP010000049.1 GCA_014859225.1 Candidatus Aerophobota bacterium | reverse complement strand
TCAACATCATCCTCCATTTCAAAGACCTCGGGACAGGTATCCTCACAAAGTCCGCAACCTGTGCATGCATCTTCATCTATCCACACTTCTTTAATAGCCATTCTACAAACCTCCTTTTTATTCAAAAATTTTCAAAAATTTACTTCTACTAAAAGCGCCAATATCAGGTTTTAAATGATTACATACTTTTTTAACTCTGTCAAGTGGTCGCATTTCTTGACATGTTGATAAACCTTGATACTATGGAATTCGTAACAGGTAAGTTCTCCTAAAGATGAACCCTTTAGAGAAGCTAAACTATTACGGTGTATGATAATGGAATTCTTACGTGATGGATTTTTAATATTAGTGGTGATAATTACAGGAACTGTTATTTTGGTAATGTTCATATTCCATAGGTTTGATATAGTTTTGAGAATTGCTCCCATTACATCTGTGCAAACTGAGATAGAATCCTTATCCACACATCAGCCTTTACCTTCTCCAGGTCCGTATCGCGTGAGTCGTGTTATAGATGGTGACACAATAGTACTTGATAATGGCGAGAGGGTTCGCCTAATCGGGGTGGATGCTCCAGAAACCAATCATCCAGAGATACCGGTGCAAAGGTTCGGGGAGGAGGCAACGGAGTTTCTGAGACAGTTTGCCGAGGGATTTGAATGCACATTGGAATACGAGCCCGGCAATATTCGTGACCAATATGGAAGGCTCCTGGCATATGTTTTTGTGGGAGATAGACTTGCGAACGCCGAGCTAATCCGTCGAGGTTACGCATACGCATATACCCGATTCCCTTTTCACCGACAGGCTGACTTTATCGCCCTGGAACGTGAAGCACGCCAACATCAATCCGGTTTATGGGACCTATCACTCAGGGATGGCAGGATTGCCAATCTTGTAAAGAGATATGAATCACTTAGTATGGAAGGACGCAAAAGTCTGGATGATATTCTGGAGGAACTTGTCCAACAATATCCCTTTGAAGAGATGAAGAACGTGGATTCTCTAACCGGGGAAGGGGGCAAGTAATGATAGCCAATCACAACTCTGACCTTAAAAAGTTTCTTGTTAGGCTTGGGGTTACGCTGGCAGCGGTGGTTTTGGTGATGTACCTGGCTAAAGTCTGGTTTGTTGACCAGCGACGCGCTAATTTGCTTTTACAGGAGCCGACAAGTGAACAGGTAAAGACGCCCGTGGCCGAATCTCAACAACTAACAGGCACACTCCGGATAATTTCCTGGCAGGATGCTGCCAAGCACTATGGAGAGTATGCAATGGTAGAAGGTACGATTGTCGCTACCCATAATTCGGGTAAAGCCTGTTTTCTCAATTTCCATCCTGATTACAGGAGATATTTCACAGCGGTTATTTTTGCATCAGCCTTTCCCCGATTCCCGGCGAATCCAGAAAATTACTATTATGGAAAGAAAGTTCGTGTGTCCGGTTATATCAAAGAATACGAGGGAGGGCCTGAAATAATTTTAAATGACCCAAGCCAGATAGAAATTTTAAAATAAAGGGGGTCAGGTCCTGGGTATATGACATGTTGATAAACCTTGATACTGTGGAATTCTGTATACTAATATGGTTGACCCCATGAAAACCACATAATGCCAAAAATCACGTAAAGCTATTTTGTTTACAAATTCCTGATAAAGGATAAAATAAATTTGCCAGGAGACATTATGAATAATGAACCAGCACAAAAATTGGCAGTATTAATTGACGCAGATAATGCTCAACCCTCAATTGTAGAGGCATTGCTGGCAGAAATAGCGAAATATGGAACCGCCAACGTCAAGAGAATCTACGGAGACTGGACCGGATCTCATTTAAAGCGCTGGAAAGAAGTTTTACTGCTCTACTCAATCCAGCCGATACAACAATTTCGCTATACGGTAGGGAAAAATGCTACCGATGCCGCCATGATAATTGATGCCATGGATTTACTATATACAAACAAATTTGATGGTTTTTGTATAGTTTCAAGCGACAGCGATTTTACCAAATTAGCTTCAAGAATAAGAGAATCGGGTCTTTTTGTATATGGGTTTGGAGAAAAAAAAACACCCGAAGCTTTTGTTTCTGCGTGTGATAAATTTATATATACCGAGGTTTTGATATCCAAAGAAGATGACACTCAGCCCATAAAACGAAAATCTACTAATGAGCTCAAGCAAGATACAAAGCTGACCAATCTACTACGAAATGCGGCAGAGGCATCCTCAGACGAGAGTGGATGGGCACATCTGGCACCCGTGGGAAACAATATTGCCAAACAGGCTCCGGATTTTGATCCGCGAAACTACGGTTACAGGAGACTCAGCGAACTGGTTGCAGCAACAAAACTCTTTGAAATGGAAGAGCGTCCAGTGGGAGACGGTCAATCCAAAGCAATGTACATAAGGGGGAGACGTAAAAGATAACGAGGAATTTCCGAAAAGCTTATTTTTTGGAGCAAGGTTTTATATGTCTTTGAAGGCAGGCCCTGGCTTTCTATTAAATTCTTGATTCTACAGGAAAGTATCAAAAGTGAAATTGGTGTTTTCCTTTGCTAAATTGAGTGAATACCGTAGGACAGGCGAGACGCCTATCCTACCTTTAAAAGTGCCTTTTCTAATTCCCGCACAATCCGAAGAGGTTTGGTTATAACTCGCAAAGGGAAAGTGGATATGAAATGGAGAGAATCTGTTTTCATCTCTAATGCTAATCTGATAGGTTTGGTAAGCAATCTGTGTTCCCATTTAACCGAAGAAATACAGGATGAAGGCGTGGGGGAGATTTTAATGGTATAACCACAACTTTTACAGGTGACTTTAACCATTGAATTTCCCAGATATGTTATTTTTACCGGTGCCTCTTTTAAGCAATGGCTACAGATAAGTGAGGTTTGTATATCTTTCATTTTCTATACCCCCTTCTTACTTCTTACATTTTACGTATTGTAATCTTGGATGTCAATATCTGATGTATGAACTTTGACTTGACTACTTTTACAGTTAAGTTACAATTAAGCAACGCTAATTTACAAAAAGGGGATTGTCTATGCAACTTATGGAGCAGAGGAGGCTGAAGGTTAAAGGGAGAGTTGTTAAGGACCAGTCTATGCGGGAGTTAACCTCTTTTAAGATAGGCGGGGCAGCTGATATTTTTGTTGTTCCTCACAATGTTGATGATTTGCGCAGTGTAATTAGTTTTTGCAGTCAGGATAAAATTCCTTTTATTGTGATTGGCAATGGAAGTAAGCTGCTTATTCGTGATGAAGGATTTAGAGGGATGGTGATTAAGTTAGGTGGAGAATTCCAAGAGATTAAAGAGGAGGGAGACGAAATTATTGCTGGAGCAGGAGCTGATTTACCTGCCTTAATTGATTTTGTAACTGAAAGAGAACTGGGTGGTCTGGAATTTTTGGCAGGTATTCCCGGGACCGTGGGTGGAGCTGTGGTTAGAAATGCTGGTGCTTTTGGTGAGAGTCTATCTGATAGAACAATATGGGTAAAAGTTATCAGTGCTAATAATGAAGATTTCATTTTGAACCCGGGTGAGGTGAAATTTGGCTATAGAAGCAGTATATTTTTAGAGAATAAGAATTTGATTCTTACCGAGGTAAAAGTTCAACTTTTTCCTGATAACAGGGAAAAAATAATTTCAAGGGTTAAAGACGTTACCAATAAAAAAATGCAAACCCAGCCTCTTTCTTTTCCCTCAGCAGGGTGTGTATTCAAGAACCCGCAATTTTATTCTGCTGGTTATTTAATTCAAAATGCAGGTTGTTTAGGAATGAGAGTTGGCGATGCTCAGGTATCGTTTCAACATGGAAATTTCATAATCAACAAAGGAAATGCTAAAGCAAAGGATATAATCCAATTAATAGAAAAAGTTAAGGAACGAGTGAAGGAAAGGTTTAATATAAACTTAGAGCCGGAAGTTGAGATAATTTAAGTTAACTATGGATGTAAGGGTATGTGTATTGAAGGGGGGTATCTCTGCCGAAAGAGATATTTCTCTAAAAAGTGGCGAGAACGTGGAGGAGGCTCTTAAAAAAGCTGGATACTTTGTATTTAGTATAGATTTTAAGAATAGCGAAAGTCTTTTCTCCCTTGGAGAGAAAAAGGCTGATGTTGTCTTTATTGCTCTTCATGGACCGGGAGGAGAGGATGGAACAGTTCAGGGGTGGTTTGAGCTTATAGGTGTAGCCTACACTGGCTCTGGTGTTCTGGCAAGTGCGCTTGGTATGGATAAGTCTTTTTGTCGGAAAATCTGGAAACTTGAAAATCTCAAACAGCCTGAGTATCAAATAGTAAAGTCCTTTCCCTTTTCTCTTAAACTCTCTTTGCCTTTAATAGTAAAACCTGCTCGTAGTGGCTCTACGCTTGGGGTTAGTCTGGTCAAAGAGAGGGCAGAATTAGAGTATGCTATTAAGCAAGCCTTTAAATACGATAGGGAGTATGTTATAGTTGAGGAGTATATACAGGGCAGGGAAATAACTGTTGGTGTTATTGATGACCCTGAACCAAGAGCTCTTCCTGTTATTGAAATTATTCCCAGGGGAGAACTTTACGATTATCACACCAAATACACCCAGGGGATGTGTGAGTATGTTGTTCCAGCTAACTTTTCAGAGGCTGATTACATAAAGATTCAAAATACTGCACTTAAAGCTTACAATAGTTTAGGATGTAGAGATTTTGCCAGGGTGGACATGATATGGAGAGAGGGTGAGGTTTATATGCTGGAGGTAAATACAATACCTGGTTTGACTGCTGGAAGCTTGCTTCCCCGAGCGGCAAAAGCAGAAGGAATTGAATTTCCTCAACTGATGGATAAGATAGTTAAACAGGCTCTGAAAAGAAAAGATGAAAGTTTTTAAGTATAGTTTTTCCCTATGGATAAGTGAGGACAACAAAATTTTATAAGTCTTTTGAAAAAAAGAGTAAGCGGAATTTTTTAATTTTACTTGCTGCAATAGCAGGAGTAGCCATCTTTATCATTTATTTTACAGTAACCCTTCCTTACTTTTATGTAAAAGATATTCAGATAAAAGGTTTAAACAGGTTATCCTACTCAGACATCCTGCAGAGCAGTTCTATTTCCCCCAAGATTTCTATATTTAAATTAAATCTTGCCGGGATATCTAAAAAGATTCAGTATGAGCTAATAATGGTAAGAAAAGTAATAATCAGACGAAAGCTACCGTCTACTCTGGTAATTGAAATTGAGGAAAGAGCACCTTATGTTTATGTGAAAAAAGAAGAAAAAATCTGGGAGGTAGATGAGGAGGGTGTTGTCTTAGGAGAGGTGGAGAAATTAAATAGCCTTACCCGGGTTACTGGAGTTGATCCATTCAAAGAAAAAAATTTTTTGTTAAAAGCCTTAAAGGCTTTAAATTTTTCTCAGGCTCTGGATTTGAGAGTGGAAAAAATAACCATTAATAAAGGAAATGAGGGGATTGTCCTTATTCTGGAGAAAGATATCCAGGTTATTCTGGGCACCTCACCCAATTATCACTATCTCTCTTACCTTCCTGATGTCCTGGAAGATGCCAAAAAAAGAGGTGAGAAATTTAATCAAGTTGATTTGAGATTTGAGGAGCAAATTGTTGTGTCTAAATAAGAAAGAAAAAAGAGAACGAATACCCCTTATCCTCTTCCCCAGGAGGAGAGGGAAGAGATTAACACTACCAATTTGTCAAAGGAGAGAAAGTCATGCCAAAGATTTCTGGTTTTTTAATTTCAGGGGCACTCATCATAAGTTTTGTGCTATCTCCTGGTATGGCAAAGGATATAGAGCTTATCGGGGCGGGGGCAACATTTCCTTACCCTTTTTATTCAAAAGTATTTGGTATCTACCATCAGGAGTTTGGTGTTAAGGTTAATTATCAGGCTATAGGCTCAGGTGGTGGGACAAGACAGCTCTTGAACAAAACGGTTGATTTTGGAGGGACCGATGCCTTGATGAGTGATGAGGAGGTTAAAACAGAGGATAACTACATACTTTATGTTCCTACCTGTCTTGGGGCAGTTGTTCTGACCTACAATTTACCCGGAAATCCCGGGCTGAAGTTTACTCCCGAGTTTATTGCGGGAATTTTTTTGGGTAAAATAACAAAATGGAACGATGAAAGAATTGTGGCAGTCAATCCGGAAGTAGCACTGCCTGATATGAATATCATTGTGGCTCGCCGCTCAGATGGTAGCGGCACCACATTCATCTTTAGTAGTTACCTTGGAAAGGTAAGTGGTGAGTGGAACCAGAAGGTTGGAGTTGGTACATCTCTTAACTGGCCGGTTGGTCTTGGAGCCAAAGGAAATCCGGGTGTTACCGGTCTTATAAGACAGATACCAGGTTCCATAGGTTATGTGGAGTTAATTTATGCTCTGCAGAATAACCTCCCGGTCGCTCTTGTTGAAAACAAGTCGGGAAATTTTATACAACCTACCATTGAATCAGTGAGCCTTGCTGCTAATGTAGATTTACCGGAGCACACACGAGCCTCTATTAGCAACACAGAAGCAGAATACGGCTACCCAATAAGCGGCTTCACCTGGATAATACTGTATAAAGAGCAAAATTATGCAAGACGGACAAGGGAAAAAGCAGAAGAGCTTGTCAGGTTGCTGTGGTGGGTGATACATGAAGGACAAAAGTTTGCTGAGCCCCTGCACTACGCACCAATTCCGGAAAGTGCAGTTAAAAAGGCAGAGGAAATCATCAAATCAGTTACCTATAATGGAAAAGCTTTGTTGCAATAAATAGGGATGCAATTAGACTTTTCAGAGCCCTCAAATAAAAAACTGGATAAATGAAAGAGCGAATTTTAACCGAGATTAAAGGTAACAAAAGTGTCAATTCAAAGTCTAAGTAAAGCTGGAAGGTCAGAGTTATTTTTTCAAGGAGTTCTTTATCTTTCAGCTTGTTTTCTCGTTGTTCTTGTCTTTGCTATTTTTCTCTCACTCCTTGTGCATTCCATTCCCTCAATTAATGAGTTTGGAGTTGGTTTTCTTTTTGGAAAAATCTGGGACCCTGTATTTGGCCTGTTTGGGGCACTTCCTTTTCTTGTCGGCACCCTTTTAACCTCTTTTTTAGCTCTTTTAATCTCCATACCTTTTTCTCTTTCCATCTCTATATTCCTGGGTGAATATTTTACTGAAGGAACATTTTCTTCTGTTCTCAAAAGCGCCATAGAGATTTTAGCAGGAATCCCCTCTATCATTTATGGATTCTGGGGACTTTTTGTTTTGGTTCCCCTTATAAGGTCTTTGCAAATTAAATTGGGTATTATGCCCTATGGCGTAGGAATATTTACAGCCTCCCTCATACTTTTTATTATGATTATTCCCTATTCTGCCTCCATTGGAAGAGAAGTCGTTCAGCTTGTTCCCTCTGAGTTTAAGGAGGCAGCTTTTTCCTTAGGCGCAACCAGATTTGAAGTAATAAGAAAAGTTATCCTTCCCTATGCGCGTTCAGGAATTCTTGCCGGAATTCTTCTTGCGCTGGGAAGAGCCCTGGGGGAGACTATGGCAGTTACTATGGTAATCGGTAATGTCAATGTTATACCGGATAGTATTTTCAGTCCGGCAAATACTATGGCCAGCGTTATTGCCAATGAGTTTGCAGAAGCAATGGAGAATCTGCACCTATCTTCTTTGGTCCAGATAGGGCTTTTGCTTTTTGTGGTCACTATGATTGTTAATATTATTGGTAGACACATCGTAAAAAAAATGAGTGTGGAGTCCTGATATGCAAAAAGATACCGTTTCCTGGAGGATATTAAAGGACAAAATATTCAAAGGTTTTGTAATACTTTTATCTTTTGTATCCATTCTTCCTCTACTTTTTATTCTTTTTTATATAGTTAAAAATGGTATTACGAGTATCAACTGGGAGTTTCTAACTCATCTTCCCAAGCATATTGGCGAGGCTGGAGGAGGGATATCCAACGCTCTGGTGGGCACGGGCATTTTGCTAATTATCTCCTGCATCTTAGCTGTTCCCCTGGGAATTTTAGCTGGTATTTATCTTTCTGAGCATAGAAAGGGTAGACTTTCCTATCTAACGCGACTTTGTGTGGAAGTTTTGCAGGGAATTCCATCTATTGTGATTGGCATAATTGCTTATCTCTGGGTGGTTCTTTCCATGGGGACATTTTCCGCACTTTCCGGTGGAGTGGCACTTGGTATTATGATGCTACCGGTGATTGTGAGAACTACAGAGGAAACTTTAAAGCTTGTTCCTTTTGAGCTAAAAGAGGCTTCTTTAGCCCTGGGAGTTCCCTATCACAGGACAATTCTCAAAGTTATTCTACCCGCAGCTATGAGTGGAATTGTTACCGGGATTTTGTTAAGCGTGGCAAGGGTTACGGGTGAAACTGCACCACTTCTTTTTACTGCCTTCGGTAGCCCTTTTATGAATTTCAATATTTTTAAACCGATAAGTGCTTTGCCCCTTTTAATCTTTAACTATGCAACAAGCCCCTATCCTGAATGGCACTCTATAGCCTGGGGAGCTTCATTTGTTCTGGTAATATTTGTTCTTATACTGAATATTATTACTAAACTGGTGACTAAGAGATGGAAAGTACAGTTTTAAAAATTGAGGACCTCTCTGCTTATTTTAGTGAGGAGCGGATATTAAAAGATGTTAATCTTTCTATTCTCAGGAAAAGGGTAACTGCTATCATGGGACCTTCAGGATGTGGAAAGACAACTCTTATCAGGTGTATCAACAGGATGCATGAGCTTGTGCCTGGTGCAAAAGTTTCTGGTAGAGTCTTTTTAGATGGTAAAGATATTTATACAATGAACCCCATTATTGTTAGAAGAAAAATAGGGATGGTTTTTCAAAAACCAAACCCTTTTCCTACTATGAACATATACGATAATGTAATTGCTGGATACAAATTAAATGGGATAAAGATAAACAGAAATGAGCAGGATAGGATTGTTGAGGAGTCTTTGAAAAAAGCGGCACTCTGGGATGAGGTTAAGGATTTTCTTTATAGAAAGGGGACTTTTTTATCTGGTGGTCAGCAGCAAAGACTTTGCATAGCTCGTGCACTGGCAATGCAGCCAGAGATAATCTTGCTTGATGAGCCTACTTCTGCTTTAGACCCAAAATCAACTTCCCACATTGAAGAGCTTATTAGCCAACTAAAAAAGGATGTTGCTATTATTTTAGTTACCCATAATATTGCTCAGGCAGCAAGAGTTTCCGATTTCACAGCTTTTTTGTACCTGGGAGAACTCGTTGAGTTTGGAACTTCTGAAAAAATCTTCTCTGTGCCTGAGGATAAAAGGACAGAGGAGTATTTAACAGGAAAATTTGGATAGGAGGTAACATGTTAGAGGAAAAAATAACCAGGCTTAAAAGAGAACTAATAGGGTATGCTGCTTTGGTTGAGCATATGATTGAAAGCAGTATAGAGGGACTTTTGCAACGAAAAAAAGAAATGCTCCATGATGTTATAGAAAAAGAGGAGCCGAAAGCAAATAGTTTAGAGGTGGAATTAGATGAGCTGTGCACGAACTTAATTGCACTATACGAGCCCAGGGCAAGGAATTTAAGGACTATACTTATGGGTTTAAAAATGAATAATGACCTTGAAAGAATGGCTGACCACGCAGTAAATATTGCAGAAAGCGGTCTTTTTTTAATAGAAAGACCACTGGTAAAACGTTTAATTGATATACCGAACATGGCAAAGGTTACCATGGAGATGCTGAAGGATAGTATAAATTCTTTCATTAATGAGGATGCAACCTTAGCCAGGAGTGTTTGTGAACAGGATGATATTGTGGATGGATTGAGAGACCAGATTTTAAGAGAGCTCATCACTTTTATGAGCTCAGATGCATCCACCATAGAGCGCTCTTTTCACCTGCTAAGAATTTCAAGTAACTTAGAGCGCATATCTGACCTTTCCACCAATATTGGCGAGGATGTTATATTTATGGTGGAGGGAAAGATTATAAAACACCATCAGGAAGAATTTAAAGA
>JACUUP010000232.1 GCA_014859225.1 Candidatus Aerophobota bacterium | reverse complement strand
ATGTTTTAATTGACTGGCTCGCAGCCGGACTTGACCCTGAAAAATCTGTTCTCTTTGTTCAATCACATATACCCCAACATGCCGAGCTTCACCTTGTCCTTTCAATGATTACTCCACTACCCTGGTTGGAGCGCTGTCCTACTTATAAGGAAAAAATAGAAGAAGGAGCAGCTACTACCTACGGACTGCTTGGATATCCAGTGCTTCAAGCAGCAGATATACTCATCTATCGGGCTGACCGTGTTCCGGTGGGAGAGGACCAGCTACCTCATCTTGAGCTTACCCGGGAAATAGCCAGAAGATTTAATACTCTTTACGGAAAAGTTTTTCCTGAGCCTGAGCCCATTCTTTCTACCAGTCCCAGGATAATGGGAACTGATGGAAAGAAAAAAATGGGTAAATCCTATGACAACTATATCGCGCTATCAGATACACCCGATGCTATAAAAAAAAAGGTAATGTCAATGTTCACTGACCCAACAAAAGTATACAGGGGAGATGCCGGGCATCCCGATGATTGTAATGTCTATGCCTACCACAAAATTTTTGGGGAAGGGTCAGAAGAAGATATGAAGAAAATAGCTACTCAATGTAGAGAAGGAGAACTTGGCTGCACAGCCTGCAAGACAAAGCTAACTGATGCACTCATTGCATACCTTGCTCCTTTTAGAGAGAAAAGAAAACAAATTGAGGCAAGTAAAGCCGAGATAACAAAAATTATGCTCACAGGAAAAGAAAGAGCAAGCTGTGAAGCATTAGCTACCATGAAAGAAGTAAAAAAAGCAATGAGGATGGACTATTAGCTAAAACTTGACAAAAAAATAATTACTGTTATTATGTAACCAACGTAAATTTTAGCACAATGATGTGCCAGGTTAAAGTTAACTAAAAGACAAGGATGTCTCACGGGAGGAAGGGGACATCCTTTTTGTATTTTATATAAATAGGGATAACAATATGCTCTCGGGAGATTCTGCAGTTTACATTGATGCTTTAACCAGAATAAGTAGGGCTATATCCTCGGACCTTTACCTTGAGGATATCCTCAAACTAATAGTAAAGGTTACCGCAGAGGTTATGAATTCAAAAATAGTTTCTCTGATGCTCCTTGATGAGAAAAAAGAGAAATTAATTATTAGGGCTACACAGAGCGTAAGTGAGGAATACAACAAGAAACCTCCTCTTAAGTTAGGAGAAGGTATCGCGGGCAAAGTTGCCCAGACAAACAAAGCTATAGCGGTGGATGATGTAAGAAAGCAGGAAGAATATAAATATAAAAATATAGCAGAAAAGGAAGGGCTTTGTTCTCTTCTCTGCGTTCCTCTGTCAGTAAAAGGAAAAGCAATAGGAGTCATAAACTGCTATACATCATCCCCTCATCATTTTAGCAGCACAGAGGTAGATGTTTTAACCTCAGTGGCAAATCAGGCTGCAGTAGCTATAGAAAATACGGAGCTTATGGTTAGAACTAAGATAATTCAGGAAGAGCTTGAGACGCGTAAATTAATAGAGCGAGCAAAGGATATTTTAATGAAGAAACTAACTATCTCAGGAGAGGAAGCTTACAGGAGAATTCAAAAAAGAAGTATGGATACTCGCAAACCAATGCGACAGATAGCTGAAGCGATTATACTTGCATCGGAGATGGAAAAATAAACCTTTTAAGCTAAGTAAAGCACAAGGGTGTGCTTTAA
>JACUUP010000231.1 GCA_014859225.1 Candidatus Aerophobota bacterium | reverse complement strand
GAGATGCTCACAACGGGAGTGCGGTCCTGTTTTGGCTTGTTTGAAACTTTAACTACCTTTCCCTTGTATATCTTTTTACCTTTTCTATCCACTGCCAAAACCTCCTCGCCAACCGGAGGTAAGGGTAGAAACTCAAAGGGAAATGAAACTAAAGCTAATTTATCGGTATAGTTTAAATTGATTATAAAAATTGCCAGACCAGGACAGGAGCTTATGCAAACTCCACAACCTGTGCATTTATCCTCATCTAACTTGGGCAGATTGGTGATGAGGGAGCCGACCTTTATTGCACCAAAAGGGCAGGCAGTTTCACAGGGATTACAGGGAATCTCTTCAATGCACTCAATTACAGCGCAAGGGCCTTCTTGAAGTCTTTCAAGAGAAGGATAACCTGGTGTTCTTTTAAGCTCATCCGGTGTAGGAATTCCTTCTACGCAAGCCCCCTTACTTTTCCACAGCATCATTTGGTTATTTTCAAAGCGCATATTAGCTTTTCTGGGTGATTTTTTACCCGCAATCCAGTTTCACTTTTTTCAGGTCCTCGTCTTTAAATCTTGAAAAACTAAAAGCATCAATTGGCATTGAAGTTTTATTTTCCACTATCAACTCTGATATTAACTTTCCTGTTATGGGAGCAAGGGTGATTCCTTCTCCAGCGTGTCCTGTAGCTATAACAAAATTTTGAGGATTATCTACTTTACCCAAAATTGGAAGACCATCTATATAACAAAACGGCCTTAACCCGGCAAATGTCCTGATACAACTAACATGTTTGAGTTTTGGCATAAACTTAATAGCTCTTTTTGCTATATGTCCTATTACTTGCATTGTTACTTTGGTATCATAACCTGCAAAGTCGCGGCTGCTGCCTATAGTCCAGTTTCCGGTATTTTCCTGCAAATAAACTCCTGCAACTCCAAGTCTTATCCTTACATCTTTAGATTTCTCTGTTGCCTCCAGGTTAAAAGCTGTGGTTAAATAATCAGCATCCGATATGTACCTCCACCTTATATTAAACGGGGTAGGTTCTGTTACTATAATCTGTCCCTTTCTTGGTCTTACAGGTATAACAAGGTCAACCATTTTGCCAATTTGGGAAGACCAGGCTCCTGCAGAATCAACAAGAAAATTTGTTGTTATTTTTTCTTTGTCTGTTATAACGGATATCACCCTGTTTTTATTCTTTTTGATTTCTTTAATTTCGGTGGAAAGGAGAAACTTTGCCCCTAATTTTTTTGCCGCGTAAGCAAAACCGTAATTTACCTTAAATGGATTTACACTGCAGCTTTCCCATTCCTCTATTCCAACAACTACATCCTCTCCCAGAGTAGGCTCAAGTTTTTGAAGCTCATCTCTTTCTATTAGCCGAACATTTATTCCTTCTTTTTGCTTGCTCTGAGCATGATTTTTCATATCCAGGTACTGTTTCTCATCAATGCTGCACACCAGTGCTCCAACATTATCGTATTCAATATCATACCCTATCTCCTCAGATAGATTTTTGTATAACTTAAGGCTCTCTCTGGCAAGCTCAAGCACAGGTGGCTCAAAAAGCTGTAGAGGACATCCTCCATGGTTAGTGCCAGAGGCTCCAAAGGAAAATCCCTTCTTTTTCTCTATCACAAGTACCTTTGCACCCCTTTTTGCCAGATGATAGGCTATTGAACAACCTATAACCCCTCCCCCTACAATAGTTACATC
>JACUUP010000230.1 GCA_014859225.1 Candidatus Aerophobota bacterium | reverse complement strand
AGAAAAGGTGCATTTGTTAGAACCATCTCTTCCAGGGATGTTCGGGAAATATTTGATATAAGAGGAGCCTTAGAATCTGTGGCAGTGAGGTCTTCTTTTCATCAGCTCGATAAAAACAAACTCAGAGAGATAAAAGCTCTTCTTGAGAAATGCGAAAAATTGCTGGATAAAGGGGAGTTTCATTTTTTCATCCAACTTGATGAGGAGTTTCACAATTTCTTAGTGAGGTCAAGTGGGAATGAAAGGTTAATTCAGATAATGGAGAACTTAAATAACCAGATTCAACTGGCAAGACTTAAATCATTTTCCGTTCCGGGAAGAGCTAAAAAAGCTCTTGATGAACACAGGCAAATAATTGATGCTTTGCTTACCGGGGATAAAGTAAAAGCGGAGAAACTAATCCTTGAACACAGTGAGAATGCCAAACAGAATATTCTCACTTTTATTATAAAAAAGTAAAGAAAGGAGTAGATAATGGCAAAAAAACTTACCGTGGAAGAACTTCTGGCAAAGGCTAAAAAACCTGGGGAGGATGCACTCAAACTTCACCCCTTTTACCGGGGAAAAATAGAGATTGTCCCAAAATGCGTAGTTAGAGATTTTAATGATTTTGCCATCTGGTATTCCCCCGGTGTAGCGCAAGCTTGTATGGCAATTGTGCACAATCAAGATGCTGTTTATGATAATACCAACAAATGGAATACCGTTGCTGTGGTTTCTGATGGAACAAGAGTTCTGGGACTGGGAGATATAGGTCCTGAGGCAGGACTTCCCGTAATGGAAGGGAAGGCTCTTTTATTTAAGTATCTTGGAGGAGTGGATGCTTTTCCTATCTGTCTTAATACTAAAGATGCAGATGAGATAATAACCGCGGTGAAGTGGCTCCAACCTTCTTTTGGAGGAATAAATCTTGAGGACATTGAAAAACCTAAATGCTTTTACATTCTTGATAGACTGCGAGAAGAGATGGATATTCCCGTATGGCACGATGACCAGCAGGGAACTGCCGCCATTACCTTAGCAGGTTTTTTAAATGCACTTAAAATTGTAGGCAAAAAAATTGACCAGGTTAAAGTTTCCATGATTGGAGCAGGAGCAGCCAACATGGCTATTGCCAGGCTTCTCATCTCAGCGGGAGTTATACCAGGTAACATAATAATGGCAGATAGCAAGGGAATCCTCAATCCAGATAGAGCTGATATTGACAG
The DNA here is from genome assembly GCA_014859225.1 of Candidatus Aerophobota bacterium. GTDB lineage: Bacteria > Aerophobota > Aerophobia > Aerophobales > B3-G15 > Kmv34. The sequence continues at coordinate 499 of JACUUP010000230.1, read as the reverse complement.
GGAGAAGGATAAGGAAAAGTGGGATATGTGTTTAAAATCTAATTCAGAGAAAAGAAAAGGTGATATCAGGGAAGCTATGAAAGGAACAGATGTATGCATTGCCTGTTCTAAGCCAGGACCGGGAGTAATAAAACCAGAATGGGTAAAAGCTATGGCGGATGATGCAGTAGTTTTTGCCTGTGCCAATCCTATCCCTGAGATATGGCCCTGGGAAGCAAAAGAGGCAGGTGCAAAGATAGTTGCAACTGGACGCTCTGATTTTTCCAATCAGGTGAATAACTCCTTAGGATTTCCCGGGATATTCAGGGGAGCCTTAGATGTCAGGGCTAAAACTATTACCGATGAGATGTGTATAGCCGCGGCGAAGGAGCTGGCAAAATGTGCAGAGGATAAAGGGCTGAGCGAGGAGTACATTGTTCCTACCATGGATGAGTGGGAGGTATTTCCACGGGAAGCTGTTAGCGTGGGAATGAAAGCAATTGAGCAGGGTATTGCCAGG
>JACUUP010000048.1 GCA_014859225.1 Candidatus Aerophobota bacterium | reverse complement strand
TCTCCTACCACCGTTTTGCGGAAGATATTTATTCCCAGCCTACTCATAGCTTTGGCTATGTAGGCTGAATTTGTATCAATAACCTCTCCTAAAAGTAGCTCTGTTCCAACACATATAATCTCAGCTTTCATTTTAAGTCCCCCTCTGGGCTTCGCCTGATTTAATCAGGCTCCATCTTGTAAGATAAGGCCCCACAATTTCTGTTATAATTATGGTGAAAAGTAAAAGGTTTATAATTATATTGGCAAGGGCAGCACCTTCTGCCCCATAGGGACTAAAGTCCTTTTTCGCCATCATTGCCAGGGCTAAGGCTACTCCGGCCTGGGGAAATAAAGATAGACCGGCAAATTTTTGAATAACCTTAGGTGCATCTGAAATTTTAGCTCCAAAATATGCTCCAAGGAACTTTCCTGCCATTCTTGCGCCGGTGTAGGCAAGTCCAAGCAGTCCAATCTCAAAAACAAGTTTTGCATTAAGATAGGCTCCTGATAAACAGAAAAAGATAATATACAGGAAGGGAGTGGAGTTTCGCCAGATGTTTGAGATTCGGCGTAAAGGTCGAGGCGAAAGATTGGCAATAGTAGCTCCCAGGCTCATATTGGCAAGAAGTTCTGAAAAACCAAATAGTGTTGATAGCCCGATATTGAGCAAGATGGCAGCGACAACAATTACAAAAAAATCTGTTGATGATTTTACCCAGCGGGAGGAAAGACTTAACAAAGCTCCCATACCACATCCTAAAAGTATAGCGCCAAAAATTTCCTGCATTGGTTGTATGATTGCGAGAAAGAAAGAAAAATGAGCCCCGGGAGCAATAAAAATTTTAGCTATGGAGGCGGCAAAGGCGTATAAAATCAAACAAACAGCATCATCTAAAGCCACAATCCCCAGGATGGTTGTGGTCAGGTCTCCTCTTGCTCTAACTTCCTCAATTACCATTACAGTGGCAGCGGGGGCAGTTGCAGAAGATATGGCTCCTAAGATTAAAGATAGGTGAATGTTACCCGTGATGGCAAAGACCACCGGGGCTACAATAAAAAATGGAACAATAGAGCCAAATATGGTCATAATAACAATTGGTTTTCCCAGCCTTCTTAGTTTCGGAAGTACCAGCTCTTCACCAATACTGAAACCGATAAATCCCAAGGCAAGCTCAAAAATAATCTCAGAGCGGGATAACATTTCCTGGGAAAAAACTCCCGCTACCGAGCTTCCCATTACAACTCCCATTGCTGTCCAACCGACAACTGCGGGAATCTTCAACTGATTGAAGAGTTTTCCTGCGATGAACCCGGTAAAAGCAGCAATACCAATGATTAAGAGTATGTTCATGTGAATTTCTCTAATAGATATGAGGCGAGCTTTGCCACAGTTTCACGGGGAAGCTAACTATCATGGCAATTTCTTCTTTGTCAAGCTGCAGCTCTTCCTTCCACACATTCACCATTTTTTCAATCTTTTTCTCATCATCAATCAGGGCAAAGATTATTTTGGGCTCTTTTCTTCTCATACCAATTGTTGTCTGGAGTTCTTTAAAAAGAGGAAACTTGAAGGCAAGAATTTCTTTGAGCACCTCAGCATCACTGACGAAGACTTCCTCAATTTCCTCTTCAATTAAAACGTCAAGAAAATCTTCCAGGAAATTTATATCATGAAGAAAAATACATAGAATATGCATTTTTTATCCTTTAGTCTCTGACCTCTTTTATAGCATCTTTTAAGGCATCTTTCAGAATAGAGGTTGCCTCATCAATATCCCCCTCAGATACAATATAAGGAGGAAGAAAACGCACTGTCTTTCCCCGGGTGACATTTATGAGAAGTCCTTTTTCTCTTGCTATATCAACAACCGGTTTTCCTTCAAAGTCAAGCTCTAAGCCTAACATAAGGCCCTTTCCTCTTATTTCCCTGACAAATGAGAATTTTTCTTTTAAAAGATGAAGTTTTTCTTTAAAATAAATTCCTCTTTTTTCCACTTCTCCCACAAGGTCTTGTTTTTCCATAATCTCCAGAAATTTTAAGGCAACCGAGCACACAAGATGACCTCCCCCAAAAGTAGAGGCATGGTCTCCGGGGGAAAAAATGTCTGCTATGTTTTTTTTAGCAAGACAGGCGCCAATAGGAAGACCTGCGGCAAGAGGTTTTGCCAGAGTCATAACGTCAGGTTCAACATTGTAATGCTCGTAAGCAAACCATTTTCCCGTTCTTCCCAGGCCACATTGAACCTCGTCAAAGATAAGAAGAATCTCTTTTTCTGTGCAGATATTTCTTACACCTTCAATAAAAGAAGGTGTAGCCTCGCATATACCGCCTTCTCCCTGGATAGGTTCCATAATAACTGCGCAGGTCCGAGGAGTAATATTTTTTTCCAGTTCATTTAAATTGTTAAAGCTCGTAAATTTAAATCCAGGGGGAAAAGGTGCAAAATGCTTTCTATACTTTTCCTCACCGGTTAAACCTATGGTAGCCAGGGTTCTTCCATGAAAGGAGTTTTCCATGGCTACTATCTCATAGGCACCTTTTTCGTAACCAAATTTTCTTGCAAGTTTTATAGCGGTCTCGTTAGCCTCAGCTCCTGAGTTACAGAAAAAAGCTTTATCAGCAAAGGAGAGCTGGCAAAGCTTTTTAGCAAGCTCAACTTGAGCCTCCACATGGTAAAGATTAGAGCAGTGAATGAGGCGATGGCACTCCTCCTTTATTACCTTGCAGATATCAGGATGCGAGTATCCAGCCGCCATAACTCCTATACCGGAGATAAAATCAAGGTAAGATTTTCCTTCCCTATCCCATACCCTTGTCCCCTCTCCCCTATCTATCACTATGGGGATGCGGGAATAAGTTGGCATGAGGTATTTACTAAATTCCTGCATAACCTTTTGGCTTTTCCTTTTAAGAGCTGATTTTGTGGAATTCATTTTTCCCCCATTTTATAAGTTGCACAATTGGTATTTTAGATGGGCAAACATAACTGCAGCAGCCACACTCAATGCAATCCATTAAATTTAACTTTTCTAAATCTTCCCAGCGCTCAGCTTTAATAAATTTAATTAGGGTGGTAGGCAAAAGACCCATGGGACAGTGGTCCACACATCGAGCACATCTTATGCAAATCTGTTCTTCCTCAGCCTCAATTTTATCTTCTGTTAAAATTAGGATACCAGATGTCCCTTTTACCACCGGGATATCTAAACTCCACTGACTTATGCCCATCATCGGTCCACCCATGATTATACATTTTGCCTCTTCCTTCAAGCCGCATAGCTTGAGTATATACTTGATGGGAGTTCCTATTTTGACGAGCAAGTTAGAGGGTTTTTCCACTCCGTCACCTGTTACTGTTATAACTCTTTCCACAAGAGGTTTTTCTTTTTTTAGCGTATCTGAAATAGCACAGGCTGTCCCAACATTACTCACCACCACCCCAACATCAAGGGGAAGACCGCCCGAGGGAACCTCCCTTTTTAAAATAGCTTTTATGAGCATCTTTTCGCCACCCTGGGGGTATTTCGTTTTCAGGGGAATAGTTTCAATACTTTCCTCATTTCGCATCCTCTCTTGCATAAGCTTGATGGCATCTTTTTTATTGTTTTCAATCCCTATATACCCGTTTTTAGCTCCACATGACCTCATAATTGCTTTTAAACCAAATATGCAATCCTCTATTCTTTCTATCATCACCCGGTAGTCAGCGGTTAGATATGGTTCACACTCGCAACCATTTAAGATGATACTATCAATTTTTTTTGCTGGAGGTGGGGAAAGCTTCACATGGGTGGGGAAAGCTGCACCTCCCATCCCCGCAATACCTGCTTCCCTTACCTTTTCCCTTATCTTCTCAGGGGAAAGAGAAAAAAGGTCAGTTTCCATCTCCTCCCACTTTTTTTCCTCATCCCCTTTATTTTCAATTAATATTGCTTCCCCTTCTCCCAGAGTTGGGTGGGGTAACTTTTCAATGGATGTTATCTTTCCGGATATGGAGCTATGCACAGGACAGGAAATAAAAGCATCATGGTCACCAATTTTTTGACCTTCCTCAACCTCATCACCTTTTCCAACCAAGGGTCTGCAGGGAGCTCCTGTGTGTTGAGATAAGTGAATTATAACCTGCGGGGGAAGAGGAACCTTTTCTATTTTTTTATCCTTGCTCAGCTCCTTTTTTTCAGGGGGGTGAATGCCCTGTTTGAAAGTTCTACTTTGCATAGTGGCTCCTTTCCAAAGTTATCTGATGATTCTATCAAATTTTCAGGAAAAGACAAGAAACGCATCATCCAGTTTCCTGAAAAATTTTTTCTTTTTTGACCTTCCAACCTTTTTTTGTTAAAATGCAATTGTAATTGAGTATCTGAATCTTGAGGTGACAAATGGACCTTACTCGTTATCAAAGACAAATTATTTTGCCCTTAATAGGTGAGAAGGGGCAGGAAAAACTAACAAAAGCATCGGTTTTGATAGTTGGATGTGGAGGACTTGGATGTAACTTAGCAACTCATCTTGTAAGAGCAGGTGTTGGAAAAGTTAAGATTGTAGATAAAGATATCGTTCAGTTACCTGACCTGCAAAGACAAATTTTGTACGATGAGGAAGATGCAAGAAAATCTCTTCCCAAGGCAGAGGCTGCTTTCCAGAAGCTAAAAAAGATTAACTCAGACTGTCAGATAGAAGCCTTTGTGTTTGAGGTTAGCTCTGAGAATATAGAGACTCTTATCGGGGATGTGGAACTTGTTCTGGATGGAACGGATAACATTCAGACCCGCCTTTTGATAAATGAGGCTTGCGTCAAGCACAGTCTTCCTTGGATACAGGGAGCTGTTTGTGAGAGTGTTGGCATGAGCATGAATATAATGCCTGGAGAAACTGCCTGTTACAGGTGCCTGGTAGATTGCTTTCCTCCTCCTGAAGGTCCAATTCCTATAATCAACACTATCCCTGCCCTTATTGCATCAATTCAGGCGACCGAGGCATTTAAAATTATAACTAAAAGCCCTGATATAAACAAAGACCTCATTTACATTGATTTGTGGAGAGGAATTTTTCAAAAAATAAAGATTAAAAAAAGAGAGGATTGTCCGGTTTGTAGCAAAAGAAATTTTACGCTTCTGAGCTTATAATTTTGATAAGGGGGGCAAAAAATGAGCAAGGTAAGAAAAATTGTTATACCGGTGGCCGGTTTTGGCACGCGTTTTCTCCCTGTTACAAAAACAGTTCCCAAGGAGATGCTTCCTATTGTTGATAAGCCAACTATTCAGTATATAGTTGAAGAGGCTGTAGCCTCAGGCATACAAACGGTAATTTTTGTAACTTCTAAGGACAAAAAGGAGATAGAGGATTATTTTGAGCGTAATACTGATTTAGAGCAGCATCTTGAGTCTGTAGGAAAGCTTACTCTTTTGCGCAAGCTAAAAGAGCTTTCCCGGATGGCTGATTTTGTTTATATAAGGCAAAAAGGACCTTACGGTAACGGAACACCTGTTCTTAATGCACAGCCTCTCATCGGAAATGATGAGCCTTTTGCCGTCATCTGGGGAGATGATGTGGTGGAAAGCAACGAGCCCCGTCTAAAACAGCTTATAGATGTTTATGAGCGCTACGGGCATTCTGTGCTTACTGCATATCCTGTGGATGATGAGGGAACAAAAAAATATGGTATAATTGATGGAGAAAAAATAGAGAAAAATGTTCTTAAAGTTAAAAGTATTGTGGAAAAACCAGGCCCAAAAAAAGCTCCCTCCCGCATTGCCTCCCTGGGAGGCTATATATTAACTTCTGATATATTTGATGCCCTGAAGAAAACTTCCCCGGGGAAGGATAATGAGCTTTGGTTGGTGGATGGTATCTTCAGCCTGGCAAAGAAAAAGCCTATTTACGCCTGCCTTATAGAAGGAAAACATCATGATGTTGGCTCTAAAATTGGCTGGTTAAAGGCAAATATAGAATATGCCCTGAAAGATGAAGAGCTTGGTCCCCCGCTTAAAGATTATCTAAGAGGTGGGGTCAGGTCTTGCAATATCACATAATAGAAAGTATGCTTCAGAGAATTAACGTGTTTTATATCAAAGGTTCAAGAGCATAGCTATCACTATTGAAAATGTGATATTGCAAGACCTGACCCCATTGAGCCATTGAGGGAGAAAGTTTATGTGTTGCGTCATGGAAAATAATTTAGCTGAGGTGGCTAAGTCTATCTTTTTTGCAGCTGTTGCTGCGGTTGACCCATATATGGCTGTTAAAAGATATGTGAAAAGAGAACAGGATGTTCTGACAGTTGGAGAGAAAAAATACAGCCTGAGCAAGTTTAAGCGAATTTTTATCATAGGAGTAGGAAAAGCCGGTTTTCCTATGGCAAAGGCTATGGAGGAGATTTTAGGAGATGAGATAACCCGGGGGATTGTGGTTGTAAAATATGGTCATGGAGGAGAGCTTGAAAAAGTAGAAGTTTTAGAATCATCCCACCCCATTCCAGACAAAGAGGGTCTGAGGGCTGCCCAGCAGATTATCTCTCTACTTGAAAAAACAGGTGAGGGTGACCTTGTTATCTGCCTCATCTCAGGCGGAGGCTCAGCTTTGCTTCCTGCTCCGGTTGAAGGTATTAGCCTGGAGGAAAAACAAAAAGTTACCCGACTCCTTTTAGCTTGTGGAGCTTCCATTGAAGAGATTAATACTATAAGGAAGCACCTTTCCCGGATGAAAGGCGGACAACTGGCAAGGGCTATCTATCCTGCTCATCTTCAAAGCCTTATTCTCTCTGATGTAGTAGGGGATAGATTGGATACAATTGCCTCAGGTCCAACAGTTCCAGATGATACTACATTTTATGATTGCTGGAGGATAATGGAAAAATATGCTCTTTTATCCAAGCTTCCTGAGTCGGTAAAAAAATATCTAAAGGAAGGTCTTGAGGGAAAAATTCAAGAGACTCCCAAAATAAAAGATGTTGCATTTGAGCGGGTGGATAACTTAATCGTAGGAAGTAATGTTCTTGCCTTAAAGGCAGCGAAGGATAAGGCAGAAAAATCAGGATACAACTGTCTTATTTTATCATCCTTTATTGAGGGGGACACAGGAGAAGCGGCAAAGTTCCATGTTGCCCTGGCAAAGGAGATTAAATCATCGGGTAACCCTATTCCACCCCCAGCCTGCATTCTTTCCGGTGGAGAGACAACGGTCAAGGTAAAAGGAAGGGGGTTGGGTGGAAGATGTCAGGAGTTTTCCCTTGTAGCTTGCATGGAAATGCAAGATATACAGGATACTTTAATCCTTTGTGCGGGCACCGATGGAACAGATGGACCAACTGATGCGGCAGGAGCTTTTGCCTCAGGCTCTATCCTAAAAAAGGCAAAAAATATGGGTATCTTGCCTTCTGAGTTTTTAGCGAATAATAACTCTTACAACTTTTTTAAAAAAGTAGGAGGTCTTTTTGTAACAGGTCCTACCCAAACCAATGTTATGGACCTGCGCATTCTTCTTGTTAAAAGATAACTTTTATCCTTTAGTTAGATTTTTTATCTTACAAAGCTCTTCGTAGCTTATGTTTTTATTCCAGAGATAAAAACATAAGTTGTTGTGCAAAAGAGGCTCTTCCTGAAGTGGCAGGGAAGATTTTGTTAGAGCTTTTTCAAACTCAACTGTCCCTGGAATGGGTGAAAACTCTGCTATTTTTGCCTTTACACCCTTACTTTTGACAAACTTGATACTTTCTATCACCTCATCCATTCTCTGGTGTGAAAGTCCAACCAGTATATAGACACCGATATCTTCTTTTTTATATCCGGCAGAGGATAAATTTTCTATAACTCCTGTTAGATTCTGCCTGCTTGCTTTGTAGGAAGAGATTTTCTGGGTCTCATCTGCGGTTGATTCAAAGGATAATCTAATCGTTTTAAAGTTAGCAGAATAAAAAAGTTTTGCTATTTTTTTATCTATAAACCTTACATGCAGTCCATTGGGAGTATGAAATCTAACCTTTCCTTTTAACTTTTTTATAATTCCCTCAAGAATTGGAATTATATGGTTTTTAGCATTTACCAGGAGAGCATCATCGTAGAAGGCAATATCTTTAATTCTAAACTCTCTTACAAGATACTCTATCTTTTTTAAAACTTTTTGACTTTTCTCCTGGACAAAGATGTCCCTGTTAAGAACAGGTGATGCGCAGTAACTACATCTGAAAGGACAGCCCCTTGAGGTAAGGATTGCTGCTGATTTTGCATGGGGAATAAGGTGATAGGCAGGGATAATATCCTCTTTTATTCTTTGTAAAGTTATATCTGAATAGTCTCTTTTTACACCCTGGAGTTTATCTATTATCTTAAGCACAGCAATTTCACCCTCTCCTTCTACAAAATAATCTGCTCCGGAGAAGTTTCTGGCATGTTCAGAGCACAAAGTTGCATAAATGCCTCCCAGGACAACAGGAACGGAAGGGAAGTTTTCTTTTACCCTTTTTATAACCTCAAATACTCCGGGATACCAGTAGGTCATACCGGAGGTTATGCCAACTAAATCCGGAGGTTTCATCCGAGAAAGCTCCTGTTCAAATATATCCGGAGGTATTCCATATCTTTTGTATCTGCGAGGCACATCTTTTAAAACAGCGGGTTTTTCAACCTCCTGGAAGAAAAATTTTCCACAGTCAAATTTGCGAGAAAGGGGAAGTTTTTTATATCTTTGTTCAAGAAGGGGATGGTGTCTGTCAAGGCAGTTTATCAGGGATACCTTATGGCGAAATCTCTCTAAAAAAGAGGCAATTTGGAGTAGCCCCAGGGGTTTTAGCCATAAATCATAAGCAGCAAAATCATAAATCCAGGGATTAATCAACAGGATATTCATTTTGCATAATTTTTGAATCTAATCCTGCAGGGATATTTCTTTTTCTTTTTGTGCAGATTCAATGGCGGCAAGAGCTATTCTTATGGATTCTCGGGCATCATTCGGAGATATTTTGGTTTGCGGTTCTTTTTTTAACACGCATAAGCTAAAATACTCAAGCATTCTGCGAAGTGCTCCCAGGGTATGCTCATCAACGGTTGGCCAGAGGAAAACATCGGGATATTCAGTTTTTTGCTCGTCCCAAATGGAGATGCTATCGCCTGGTGAGTCTATGTAAGCAATTCCTTTTGTCCCTATTACCTCCACGGTTGAGCTAATCCAGAGGGGTGAGCCTCTGGGAATTAACCAGGAGGTTTCAATTACTGCAATTTTCCCACCGGAGAAAGTCAAAACCACCCAGTAGGTATCAGGGATTTTTGGATTCAATACATTGATTTTTTTTGCATATACTTTTTTAACCTCATCCTCCATATACCAGCGGGCAAGGTCAATCTCATGAACTCCTGTCTCCAGCATAGGATTATATCTTGCGTGTCTCTCAAAAGTATCTTTTGCTACATTCCTCCTGCTGTAAATAGAAACAACTTTCCCCAGCTCTTTTTTCTTTATCCTCTCTTTCAGCATCTCGTAACGAAGGTCAAAGTGGAGGGTATGTCCTACCATAAAGATAGTATCTTTCCTTTCTTTAACTTTCTGAATAATTCTGTCAATATCCTTCAGATTGAGAGCAAGCGGCTTTTCTGTTAGAACATTTTTTCCGGCTTCAAGGGCGGCAAGTGTTGGCTCTATGTGTCTTTCAGGTTCAGTAGATACAACTATAGCCTGAATTTCGGGGTCTTTAACTATTTCGTTAAATTCCAGGTAGAACTTTTTGATGCGGTATCTTTTACAAATTTCCCTGCATCTTTTCTCACTGCGGGAGCAAACAGCCACAACATCAACATAGGGAAAAGTGGAAAAGGCAGAAAGTTCCAGCTCACCCCATCTTCCAAGCCCAATGAGTCCTATCTTAACATCTGCCATTTATTCCCCTTTATGCTAATTTTCACAACCCCAACACTTTTTTAATACTTTCCTTTACAAGCACCTCCATGGTCAAAGATAGTAAAATTCATCAAATGTGTCAAGGGTTGCATAATGAGCTTGAGTTTGCACAATTGTTAAGAGAGCGAACAATGTAAGGAGATAATATTGAAACGGGCATGACTTGTAGACCCATGCGTGGGGTAACCTCCAGTAGGACAGGCGAGACGCCCGTCCTACTGGAGGTGGACAATACAACGTAGGAAGATAATATTGAAACGGGCATGACTTGTAGACCCATGCGTGGGGTAACCTCCAGT
>JACUUP010000047.1 GCA_014859225.1 Candidatus Aerophobota bacterium | reverse complement strand
TATCTTTTTGCTCTTACCTATTATATTGCCAAATCCATACCTTTGCTTAAGTTGAGTGCGCAGATACCTGTTTTCAAAGAGGAGCCTTTTTTTCTCAAGTGCATTTTTCACTACAATCTCCAGCTCATCGGGGGTGAAAGGTTTGGGTACATAATCAAAAGCTCCCATTTTCATAGCCTGAACCGCCGTATCCACAGTAGAATAACCGGTAATCATTACCACCATAATCTCGGGGTATTCCTGTTTTATCCTTCTGAGAAGCTCCATACCGTCAATATCAGGCATTTTTAAATCAACGATGGCTGCATCAAATATCTCCTGACTAACTCTCTCAAGAGCCTCTTTGCTATTTGTGAAAGTTTCTACCAGATAGCCTGCCCGCTCAAGAATGCGCTTGCAACTTTCACACACTACAGGCTCATCATCTATTACTACTACTTTTGCTCTTTCTAACAAGTGCTCTCACCTTTCTTTTTTATTTTTAATGGGCAATCTTATAATAACGGTTGTGCCTTTATTTTCTTTGCTGCGTACAATAATTTCCCCTGCATGACTTTTTATAATTCCATAGCTTATAGCAAGCCCCAATCCTGTTCCTTTTCCCACCTGTTTGGTGGTGAAAAAAGGGTCAAATACTTTTCCTAAGTTCTTTTCGGATATTCCACATCCTGTATCAATAAATTCAACTTGCACAAACTTTCCATCCTCACTAAAATCAGTGCCTATGGTCAAAAATCCTCCCTGAGGCATAGCCTCCTGAGCATTGAGAATTACATTCATAAAAACCTGCTTAATCTGGTTTGAATCAATTAGTAAAAGGGGCAGGTATAAGTTAAAATCTTTTATTATTTTGATATTCTGAAAATAGGATTGATTTTCTACAAGGGAGAGTGTTTTTCCTATAACAATATTTATATCTACTTTTGTTTTTTTAGGCTCGCTCTGTCTTGCAAAATCTAAAAGATTCTGCGTGATTAGCCGGCAACGCTTAGCCTCCTTAACAATTACTTCCACATCTTTTTTTCGCCTATCATCATCCGGCATATTAAATAGTAACAAATGTGCAAAGGTGAGTATACCTGTTAAAGGATTGTTTATCTCATGTGCAACTCCTGCGGCTAATCTACCAATAGAAGCTAACTTTTCCGAATGAATTAATTGAACTTGAAGAGTTTGAAGTTCCTCATAAGCTTTTTTTAGCTCTTCATAAGTTTTTTTTAGTTCTTCGTTTTTCTTCTCTAATCGAGCCTGGTTGTCGGCAAGTTCTGCATACAGGTACTCCATACTCTGGATTATCTCAATCCACATCTTTTCTTGAAGAATTTCAGAAGAATAATCAGTTTTGTTTACGCTCATTTCCTTTTCCTCACTTTACTTACATGAACGCTGCAGAAAAAACAAGGGTCATATGACCTTACTATATGGAAAATCTCAAGAGGCTCTGTCGGTTCTTTGAGAGTTGTGCCTATAAGAGTTTGTTCTAAAATACCGGGAACTCCCAGGGAGTCCCGGGGAGAAAAATTCCAGCTGCTGGGGGTGATAATTTGATAGTTTTTTACATATCCTTTCTCCACCTTAATCCAGTGACCAAGAGCACCCCTTGCTGCCTCTATTAGTCCTTCTCCTTTTGAGCGTTTTATGTTACCCACTTTGTTATAGAAAGGTTTGTTTGGATTCACCCTCTTGAGCCACTCACCTATCTTTGATGTAAGGAATATAGCCTCGTGTAGTCTGGCAAGGACTCTTGAGTAAACATTTGAGCCCATCTTCTCAAAAAGGTCGCTGATTAGAGAATCTTCATTAATCACCATGCGTGAAAGAGGTCCAACTTCCACCACCTCTCCTGAATAACGAGGAGATTTTACCCAGCTATAAGCTTTCTTTTTTTCCACAAAAGGTTCTGTAAAACCTTCAAAGGGATGAGCCTTTTCCCCTTCAAAAAAACTAAAACTTTGTTCCTCGGTTATTTTCTCAACCTCCAGAGGATAAATAGCGCTGTTGTAAAAACCGCTCTTATAAAGGCTTTTTCCCTGAGCATTTTCGTATCCACTGTAACATAGAAATTTTCCCGTGCTTTTGCCAAGCAAAGGTAAACCTATTTCTTTGCCAAATTTTGCGAATATACCAAGGTCGCTGTGGTAATTATTTTGACTGCACAAGCTTTCTATATCTTTTAAATTTTTTTTCTCCAGCCAATCATCAATGTCACATCCAAGTAAATTTTGTTCTAAAAAATTCCGAAACTCTACTAAACTTCCAAGACATCTTATCAACTCGCTTTTATTTAAAGTTTTTGTAACTCCTCCAGGATGAACTGCTAAAGTATTGGGCCATTTTCCAGCAAAAAGACCCATTATGACAAGAAGCTTTCTCCTGGCATGGATAAAGTGTTTATAAGATGTTCCAGAGAGGGCAGAAAACCTCTTTGCCACCTCAGGATAAAGAGGATGACAGGAGTACCTTTTATCTGTAAGGTCGGGTGCAAAAAGCAGGTAGAAGTGACCGAGCTGATTTAACACAATCTCCGTAGCTAAACTTATGTTTTTGCACAAATATCCATTCTGGGGCACTTTTACACCAAATATTTTCTTCATAGCTTTGCTGGCAGCAATTGAATGCGAAACTCCACAAACTCCACATATTCTACATACAAAACCAAGACAGTCCATAACAGATTTCCCCTTCAAAAGATTTTCAAACCCTCTAAAAGCTGTCCCTGAACAATAAGAGTCAACTACCTTGCTATCATCAAGTGAAACTTTTATCTCAAGGTCACCTCCTATACGGGGAAAAGGTCTAATAATAAGCTCATTTATCATTTTTAGCTACTTTTGGAAAAACTAATTTTACCGGTTTAAAAGAAGTGGCGTTTACAAGAAGCCTTTTGGGACAGGCAAGCTTTGCCAGTCCACTTATTCCAACATACCAGGCTTTGGGCACATCAAGGGGCAGGGTGGTGGGTATGTTACCTATTTTTAATGTCTCAAAGAAGGGTAAAAAACCATCGGGAAAACGGGGTGAAGTGCAGGAGATGCAGGGAAATCCTCCCCGGGTGCAACTACCGGTCCGAGTCAGCCACAGTCGCTCGTTACAATCAGATTCACACTGTGTGCCTTTACACCCAAGATTTTCAAAGAGACAGCCCTGCTGAGAATAACATTGCGCCGATGCCTTAAACTCATAATACTCATTTCGAGGGCAGGCATGATGGGCTAATTTCTCGTAAAAAATGCGTGGTCTTTGAAAATCATCAAGGTCGCAACTTCTCATCTCATCTTTTGCAAGGCTAACCAGGGATTCTGTAATCCAGTCAGGATGGGCAGGGCAGCCAGCGATATTAATCACGGGTAAATTTTCCTTTGACCTGTAGTCCTCTCCCAAAAACCCTCCCTTCTTTTCTCTAAAAAACTGAAGTCCTGTAGCTTCCATTAAATTTTTTCCACTTGCCCCGATTCCTCCAAAACAGGCACAGGTTCCAACAGCCACCAGATATCTCGTCAGCTTTGCCAGATTAACTATCCATTCCTTGAAAGGCATCCCGCAAAAAAGGTCATATTTTCCAGTTCCCTCAGGACCATCATAAATTGCACCTTCCACCACCAGAATGTCCAGTTTCCTCTTTTGCCTGGATAAATCTTTCAGAATGTCTAATATTTTTCCCTGATTATGCGGGCTAAGAAAAGGATGCCAGATTAAATTTATGTCAAACTCTTCCAGAAAAGCCAAAAAATCAGGCTGTTCACAGTTTAACAAAGATGTAGTCTCCGCTCCACAACATCCAGCCTGCAGCCAGAGAAGATAAACCATAATTAACACCTTTTCTTTTTATCCACCTGTAATTTTATGAGGATACAGGCAGATGTCAAATAGCTCTTGATTTTATTTTGTCGTTTGGTAAAATAAGCCCGGGATAAGAAAAAAAATGTTTGAAAATGTAAAAGCCATATTTGAAAGGGACCCTGCTGCAAGAAGTATATGGGAGGTTCTTCTTTATCCGGGGCTGCATGCACTTTTCTGGCACAGAATATCTCATTTTTTACATGGGCACAAATTTTACTTTCTGGCAAGAGTTATCTCCCAGATTGTTCGTTTTTTCACTGGAATTGAAATTCATCCCGGAGCAAAAATCGGAAAAGGCTTTTTTATAGACCACGGAATGGGAGTTGTCATCGGGGAGACGACTAAGATAGGTGATAATGTAACGCTATTTCAGGAAGTTACCCTGGGAGGAACAGGCAGGGAAAAAGGAAAGAGGCATCCTACCGTCGGAAACAATGTTACCATTGCTGCAGGTGCCAAGGTGCTGGGGAATATAAAGATAGGTGATAATGCGGTTATAGGAGCAGGTTCTGTAGTTATAAGGGATGTTCCTCCTGATTCTACTGTGGTGGGAGTTCCAGGTAGAGTGGTTAAACACAGGGGGAAAAGGGTATTAGGCATAGCTCTTGAGCATGGTGATTTGCCAGACCCAATCTTAGAGAAGCTGGAGGATTTCAGGCGAGAGCTGGATGAAGTAGAAAAGGTTGTAAACACCTGGAAAAAAGAAGAAGTAAAGAAAGGCTAACATAAAAATGCAGCAAAGAGAAGATAAGCTCTGGAAAGTAGAAATTGCTGTGCAGGAAGATTTTTATGAGTTTTATTTAATTTCCAGGCAAAAACCTGTGTTTGTTGCAGAATCAGGAATGGGAAAATTTCGGCGAATGTTCAGTTTCTTTAACCAGAGTTATTCTGTTCCCGAGCTACCCCCAATTTTTTATATTGCTAAAAACCAGGAGGCTGCAGCAGAAAAAACAGATGAAATGCACGGATTTACCCTGCAAGAGCTAACATCCAAACATATAGTTCTCTCAATAGAAAATCCTCAGGAAAAACCACTTTACGAGATATCCCTGTTCAGCAAAAAGGTTCAGAATCTTTTTAAGAAAAAATACATTTTAGCACAGGATAAAAAAGAGGCTATAAAATACTCTAAGAGATTTAAAGATATATATCGTCCAAAGGTCAGCAAAGCCAGGAAAATGGATTGTTATCCACTGGTTCGTGTAAACAGGGAAGAAATAATTTTAAGTAGAAAAATTAAGTCACTGTAAAGGTTTGAGTTGCGCTATTACGGAAAATCACATAAAGTACTCCTCTAATCTCTTCTGTTTAGCTATGTCTCTTAGATAAGTGAGAACTTTGGCTTCTATTTGCCTTATTCTCTCCCGGGTAACTCCATATCGCTCTCCTATCTCCTGCAAAGTGCAGTCCCATCCATCCTCGGTGCCAAATCTAAGTTTTAAAATCTCCCTTTCTCTGTCATCTTTAACCTGTTTTATTAACTTCTCTATTTCATCCCTGAGATACCTGAGGTTAACTTTTTCAAAGGGACAGTCTGCCTTTTCATTCTCTATAAGCTCTATAAGATAGCTATCTTCCTCCTCTCCCATGGGTGCATCCATAGAAGTTGAACGAACAATAACCCTTTGCAATCTCTCTACCTTTTCCAGAGATATTCCACAGCGCTCAGCTATATCCCTTGCTGTAGGTAACCTTCCAATTTCCTGTTCCAGCTCCTGAGAAATTCTATTTACTTTTTTTATAAGCTCGGTTATATGAATGGGAACTCTAATAGTCCGGGATTGGTCAGAAATAGCCCGTGAAAGAGACTGCCTTATCCACCAGCTGGCATAGGTACTGAAACGGTTACCCTTGCGATGGTCAAATTTATCTACCGCTCTTGCCAGTCCAATGTTCCCTTCCTGAATTAAATCAAGAAAAGGAACGCCTCTGCCTGTGTATTTTTTGGCAAAACTCACCACTAATCGTAGGTTTGCTTTTATCATTTTATTTCTGTAAATCTCGTAACAACAGTAAGCTTGCCTGATGTCCTCCAGCAAAGAGGTGAAATGGCTCTTATCATTACAAACACCTAAAAATACATTCTCATCATTTTTAATCTGTGCTATTGATTTACTAATCTTTTTCACTTTTCTGAACTTCTTCCTCAGTCCCTTAAAATCTTCATTTCTTAACCCTTTACTTTTGAAAAAGGAACAAAAGAAGCTGTTGGTTTGGATAAGTTCCACTATTTCTATAACTCTACTACGAAGAATCTTCTTGCTTTCCCTTATTTTTCTACCATACTCTCTTTCCTCCTCTGCTGAGAGCAGAGCCGTTTTGCCTATCTCCTGCAGATACTTTCCAATACCATCTGTTATCTCTGTCGATATAGACTCAGTTCTATTAAGCTCATCATCTTCATCTGGAACTACTTCAATTCCCTCCTGTTCTATTACATTAAAAAGGTCCTCTATCTGCATCCCATCAATATTAGCCGCTACTTTTTCCACATCCCTGTAGGTAAGTTTGCCCTTCTTCTCGCCTTTTTCCAAAAGCCTTTCTATATCATTATCTTTGTTCATATCACCTTACCTTTGTTTTCTTTACATAATTTCTCATATAAGTATACTCCTTCTCAGTTGAACAAGCTCCCGGCATAAACTCTTCACCTTTTCCTCCTCACCCTGACGCTCACAATCTTTAATCATCCGTCTGAGTTGCTCTATCCTTTTCTGGTGAGAGCGTCTTTTTAAAGCCTGAGCAATCTCCCGGGTTAGCTGCTCAAGGTCAAAACCCTCAAGAGAAGAATCATTGAGGGAAAGAGAAGATATAAGAGAGGAGAGATTTTCATCGGTAGTTCGGTTAATAAGGTAAGCAGGAGTGATATTAGAGGGAGACTGACATAAGAAAATCTCCTGAGCTAACCTGCGACAGAGCGGACTGGTAAAGCTATCGGGAGAGAAGGTGGCTCTTGCTACCTCTATTGCTTTTTGGCTGCAGAGCATCACCTCAAGCAACCTTTTTTCAATCTCCTCCTCCTCAGGCACCTCAAACTTAAGAGTAGGGGAAAAGGAAAATTTATATTTTTCCTCGCAGAATCTCCTAAATTCAGACCTGAGCGACTCTTCATTGAAATCAAGCGCTTGCGATAACCTTCTCAACATATCATCCAGTTGATATCTTGACTTTACCTTTTTTAAAGTAAAAAATAAGGAATTCACTATCTCCAGCTTTTTTTCCAGGGGAAGATATTCGTCTTTACCTGTAGTAGCTTCAATTCTGTATTGAATATAAGGTAGTGCTTTCTGTTTTGCCTGTAAGAGGGCTTTTTTCCCCTTTTCCCGGATAAAATCTGCCGGGTCTTTCTCCCCGGGGAAAGATATAACCTTTACCTGAAGCTCATTTTCAAGCAAAAGGTCCACTCCTCTAATCGTTGCTGCTTCCCCGGCGCTATCCTGGTCATAGGCAAGAAAAACCGTATCCACGTATCTTCTCAAAAGCCGAATTTGAGAGGTGGTAAGCGAGGTCCCCAGAGAAGCTACAACATTATGTATACCCTCCTGGTGCAAACTGATAACATCAGTGTATCCTTCAACTAAAATGACTTCCCTGCTTTTCCTCGCCTCTCTTTGGGCTACATGAAGTCCATACAAAATCCTGCCTTTATCAAATAAAGATGAGGCGGAGGAATTAATGTATTTTGGCAGGGAATCATCAAGGACTCTTGCTCCAAAACCTACCACCTTACCTGAAAGAGAAACTACAGGAAACATTATGCGTTCTCTAAAATAAGGATAAATCTCACCGGAAGAAGATGTCCTTGTAAGTCCAAGCTCTTTTAAGCCATCCTGAGGCAGGTCATTTTTTTTGCAAAAACTGAGAAAACTTTGCGAGAAAGGAGCCCAACCTAACTTAAAAAGGTCAATAGAGTCAGATTTGAACCCCCTTTTATAAAGATAGCTCAAAGCGGTTTTATTTTTCTTAAGCTGTTGGTGAAAAAACTCTGTTACCTGACTATTTATCTGGTAAAGTTTTTGTTTGTAATCTGTAACTTTTTCATCCAGGGAAAGCGAAACTCCCACCTTTTGAGCAACCATTCTTACCGCTTCGGGAAAGGCAACATTCTCCCATTTCATTAAAAAAGTAAATAAGTTTCCCCCTGCCCCGCAGCCAAAACAATGAAAAACTTGCTTTTCCGGAGAAACTACAAAAGAGGGGGTTTTTTCTTCGTGAAAAGGGCAAAGAGCCTTATAATTTTTACCAGATGAGGTCAGCGGAATATATTCAGATATTATCTGGACTATATCTGTTTGCTGACAAATCTGGTCAATTGTATCTGGAGAAATATATCTACCCATTATCCCCACTCCCTGGGTATAAAATGTTTCTGGTATTCATTTAAAGCAAAGCGGTCAGTCATCCCTGCAATATAATCCACCACCGCCCGTTCTATATTTTCTCCATTTTTTCTGAAAACCGGAGGAACCTCAAGGGGATTGTTTATGTAAAACTGATAAATGCTGCTGATAAGGGAGGAAGCCTTGTTAACTTCTTCTTTTAATGCGGGAGAGAAGTAAACTTTCTCGTACATAAAATCCCGCAGCTGGTTAAAGGCTTTAAGAACGAGTGGACTCATTTGAATATAAGATTTGCCAAAGCTGTTGACAACCACATCTTTCACCATAATGGCAATTCTCGCCCTCCCATCTTTTCCCAATATCTTCAGAGAATATAAGGGAAGGTCCTCTATCTTTAGAAGGTTTGCTCTCAGTGCATCGTCTATATCATGGTTAACATAGGCAAGGGGGTCAGCTATCTTAACCACCTCAGCTTCCAGAGTTAAGGGGTTACTCTTTGTGTTCTTAGATAAGATTTTCTCATTATCCTGGGAATGATTTAAAATGCCGTCCCGCACCTCCCGGGTAAGATTAAGCCCGCCGTTCCCTTCCAGTCTATCCACCACTCTTAAGCTATGTTCATTATGGCAAAACCCTGCCGGGTAAACCTCATTTAAGGCATACTCCCCTATATGACCAAAGGGAGTGTGTCCGAGGTCATGCCCCAGAGCTATAGCCTCAGTCAAATCTTCATTTAGCCTCAGGGCTCGAGAAATGGTGCGTGCGATCTGACTTACCTCCAGAGTGTGAGTTAACCTTGTGCGATAATGGTCACCAAAAGGCGCAATAAAAACCTGCGTTTTATGTTTTAAGCGTCTGAATGCCTTGGAATGAATAATTCTATCTCTATCCCGCTGAAACTCTGTTCTTAAAGGACAGGGAATCTCTTTTTTTTCCCTTCCTCTGGTTTCAAAACTTAGAGCAGCGTAACAAGAGAGATTTTTCTTCTCCCATTCCTCCTGTGCTTCTCTGTCAAAAATTCGGTTCCTCCCCCTCATTATAGCTCTATCTTCTGGCATAGAAGGTCCCATCCGGGAAGAATAATTTAACCTGTGTTATTAAATATGGAATGCTTAACTTGAGATGGGTCCAGTTTCTCCATAAATTTTTTTGCTTCTCCTGGAGTTACAGAGACAATGCTATCATAAATAAAAGGGCCCACTCTTGAAAGATAAGGCTTTAGAATGGACCCCTCACTCCATCTATCAAATTTTGCGGAAAAAGGAGAGATGCTTAAAAGTATTAAAATTACGCTACAAATTAGGGCACCCTCTAAAAGACCAAGGATAAAGCCTCCTCCCTCTTCTATTCCCCGAATGGGGTGTCGGGACAAAATGTTGTGAACTATGATACCCGCTATTGCCCCAATGATGGCTATACCTCCAAAGATAAGCGCAAAGGATATTATGTTACATATCTTAAGAGACAAAAATTGAAGCTCGTTGTGGATAGCTTCTCCTAACTGCTGATAACGGTTTATCGCTACAATCAATCCTACAAGCACGCCGAGAAGTCCTGCCCCTTCTCTGAATAACCCTTTAAACACACCCCTGATTACAAATATCAAAATAATAGCCCCCAACAGTATGTCTATCCAGTTCATAAATTTTCTTTTGACTTTTTGGTTAGTTTATTTAATAAACTGTTAAGTCTTTTTTTGGAATTAAGATTTTTGCTTTTAAGGTCAAAAAGTTCCGCTGTAATATTAAGAGAAGCTAATACAAATATTTGTTCAAAATTTTTGTCAGGGATGGAGGAAGCGATTCCTTTGGTTTTTTCATCTACATAAGAGGCAATTTGTTTTAAAAATTTTTCATCTTCTTTGGTGTCAGCCTTTAAGTTATATTCCCGATTGTAGATAGTAACTTTTACCCCATTATTTACCTGAAGAATCGTTAATTTGTTTAATATTAATAGAAAAAATCAGGCAGGTGTCAAGCTCCCCTAAAGGCTAACTTGAGCATAGCGGAAGTGTTCAGGTTGAAAAAGGAGCGAAGGTGGGG
>JACUUP010000046.1 GCA_014859225.1 Candidatus Aerophobota bacterium | reverse complement strand
ATAATAAAAGCTTTGAAAATTTTGTGTGGCAGTACCTCAGGTGGTTTTACAGCCAGATGGACAAAATACTGGTAAGCTCAGAGGAATATCTTAGACAGCTCAGGGAAAAAAACATCCCCGAGGATAAAATAAAAATCATCCCGCCCCTGGAAAAAAAGAATGTTACTTTCCCCCCACCCCTTTTTGTTTGTAGTTTTCAGAACATCTTTCAGGGCAAGATGTACGAGGAGCTGTGGCAAGCATACACCGAGGTGCATACCCAAATCTAATTAAAATTTTATGCAAGCTCTGCTTTTTCCAGGACGCCAGGAACATACCTGTCCCATCCAAGAGGCATAATATGCACTCCCTGGCACATTCCTTTAAGCTGTTTTATGAGTGATGCTGCTATCTCAATACTTTTTTCAGGACGCTCTTCCTTTGATGCTGATGCCATTATTTTTATAAGGTTATCCGGAACAAATACACCTGAGACATTGGCATTCATGAATTTTGCCATACCGGCTGATTTTAAAAGAACTATACCTACCATTATAGGGACCTTTATATGTTCTGTTGCCCGGATAAATTGCTCAAATTTTTTTGCCTCATAAACAGCCTGGGTTTGAAAAAACTCTGCTCCAGCTTCTGCTTTTAGCTCCATCTTAATTATCTGAGGTTCAAGAGGTTCTGCTCCTGGATTAGCAACTGCCCCCAGGCAAAAATCAGGGGAGCCGTCTAACTTATTTCCAACCATATCCTTTCCTTCAATCAAGGACTTTGCCGCTCTTAGTAAACTTACCGAGTCAAGGTCAAAAACTGGTTTTGATTGGGGGTCATCTCCTAAAACATTATGGTCGCCTGTCAGGCATAAAACATTTTCTATTCCCAGGATGTATGCTGAGAGAAGGTCAGATTGAAGAGCTAATCTATTTCTATCCCGGCAGGTCATCTGGAACACAGGCTCAAGGTTTCTTTCTTTTAAAAGTTTGCAAACAGCCATAGAGCCAAGTCTCATCACTGAGCTTTGAAGGTCGGTAACATTTATAGCATCTACCTTTCCTTTTAAATCTTCTGCCTCCTTCAGGTGTGGTTCTATATTTACTCCCTTCGGGGGACCAATTTCAGATGTAACAACAAATTTTCCTTTCTTAAAAAGCTCTCTCAGTTTCATTTTACGACCTCTTTTTCTTTTTCCTCTTGTTCAAATTCAAGGGCCCAGAATAGAGTTTTTTTTCTCTCGTTTGGTGGTTGCATTAAATTCCAGTTACGTGGAGGATGAAGTTTTCTTAAATTTTCAATTTTTCCTGTCTCCTGCAATCTATCGTATATCTTTGTCCAGGCGCAGTCTTGCTCAGGGTCTACCTCACATTTTCCCTTGTTTGAACCACCGCATGCTCCATTTACGAGATTCTTGGGACAGTTAGCGTAGGGACATATTCCTCCAGTACTATTTAATTTGCAGTCTCCGCATTGAAGACATCTTTCCTCTCCTGTCCAGACTCCTGAGAATCCTCCCATGTATAAGGTATTATCAGCTGGATAAACTGGAATGTTCACCATGCTGGCAACAGATTGAACACCTACCCCGCAGGCGCTCACCAGGATTGAATCTGCATTATGGAGGCACTGTATGTACCTATTTAATTTGAGAGCTACCAAAATCTTATTGCAGGCAAAGTCTGCTAAAAAAGAGCCGCTTATTTTCTTTCCTTCCTCCTCTAATTTGCTTTGAAGCTCATCCAGGCCTTTTTTTCCTCCTGTCTGACATGCCTCAGAGCATCCATTGCAGGCTATAAGAAAAATGTTTTCATCCTGAGTTAAAAAATTTACTATTTCATCCCAGGGTTTTCTCTCAGACACTAACATGCTATCCTCCTTAACAAAAGATTAGCTTACCCGGAAGCTATTAAGTTTTTTCCCTCTGGGGGTTATAAGATGAACTGCACAGGCAAGACAGGGGTCAAAAGAGCGAACACATCTAACAACTTCAAAGGGATTTGCCGTATCTTTTACCTTTAAACCCAAAAGAGCTCTCTCCACAGGACCTGGTTCATCTTTATCATCTCTGGGAGAAGCGTTCCATGTAGTTGGAACCACCATTTGGTAGTTATCTATCAGTTTATCTTTTATTCTTATCCAGTGTCCGAGAGCTCCCCGTGGTCCATCTGTAAGTCCCATACCTTCTCCTTTCTCCGGAGGTGAACAGGGAGTATAGACTGGCTCATCTATCTTTAATTGTAGAATCCACTCAGCCATATTATCGGCAACAAGCTTAGCATCAAGTGCCCTTGCAATATGTCTGCCGAGAGTGGAGGAAAGTAAAACAGGTTTTCCTCCTATTTGAGATAGAGTTTTTTCTAAAGCTTCTTTGATACTTTTTTTTCCGCCAAAATAGCTAACTATCATTCTGGCTGCAGGACCCACCTCGCAGGGCTCTCCCCTGTAACGGGGTGCTTTTAACCAGGAATAGGCTTTTTCTTTTTTCTCATCGGGTTCGGTTATTCCCCGGGCGGGATGCAAATTGGAATTGTTCTGAGAATACCAGCTGTATCTTATATATTCAGATATAGCCTCAACATCAAGTGTTTCGTAGGTACAATTTTGGCTTACCACTCCTTGTGCAAAGAGACGATTCCTCTTTGTGGGGTCAAACTCGCCTGAGTCAAGATTAAAAGCTCCATAAGATAGGAAACTGCTGTTAGATGAGCCTGTATAAAGATTATCCTCATAAAACCTAACAAGAGTTAGAGTATCCGGAAGATAAAAATTGTTTATAAAATCTCTTATTTCATTCAGTCTCCATAGAAAAGATGCTATTTTGTCAGGACAAGGTTTCTCTGTAACTCCTCCTGCTACTATTCCTACACTGTGGGGCATTTTTCCTCCAAATATAGCAAGCATCTCGTGGCATTTTCTCCGTATCTCAAGTGCCTTAATGTAGTGAGCTGCAAATTCCTGGTTTGTTTTTTTGTCCAGTCTGTAGTCTCCTTCATAGCGGGGGGTGAAAGGGGAAAGTTTTCCCCTGCCCAGGAATTTTTTTAAAGAAATTAGGTCCGGCTCTTTTCCCTCATAATCAAAAATTTCTGCTACATCGAAAAAATCAAGGGAGGAAAGATGGTAAAAATGCAGGATGTGGGATTGGAGAAAATTAGCCCCGAGGATTAAATTTCTAATAATCCTGGCATTATCTGGTATGGATTCTTTAACTCCAAATGCATCATCCAGAGCAAATACAGAAGCATTAGCATGAACGGCAGGACATACACCACAAACACGCTGGGTAATTTGAGATGCATCCCGCGCATCCCTTCCCTTTAAAATTATCTCCCATCCCCTGAAGAGAGTCCCTGCCAACCTGGCATCTTTAACTTCTCCTTTATCTACTGTAACCTCAACTTTAAGATGACCTTCAATTCTGGTAATAGGGTCTATGATAATTTTTTCCATGTTAGCTCTCCTTTTTGACAGGGAGTTTAAACTTTTCCCACTGTGATATTTTCTTATAAAATGGACCCGAAGTGTCAGGGAAGATTGGTTCTACACATCCCAGGCAAGGAGAACCTGCTCCTATGACCCAGTTTATCCCACCATTCCACAGGCGGTTGGGGCAATCTGCATAGGTAAACGGACCTTTGCAGCCAAGCTCGTATAAACAGCCCTCATCGCCAAAGTTTTTTGCAAACTTTCCCTCGTCAAAAAAAGCTCTTCGGGGACAGTTTTCATGGATAAGCTGGCCATAGATAAACGTAGGTCTTTTTAAATCATCCAGCTTGTCCGCCGGGGGAAGCCCATTAAGCATAATATAGGTAACTGTTGCTACAAACCAATCAGGATGAGGAGGACATCCTGGAATATTTATACAGGGAACTTTTATGTTTTCTTCATCCAGCACTTCTTGTGCGGATTTTGAACCGGTGGGATTTGGTTTTGCCGCAGGGATTCCTCCAAAGCTGGCACAAGTTCCCACAGCAACTACCGCAAGCGCCCTTTCAGCTAACTTTTTAAAGTGAGAGTGTATGGTTACAGGTTCTCCTTTTTCCTCTCCTGCAGTGGCAAATATACCGCCTTTTGCTGTCGGGATTGCTCCTTCTAATATAAGAAGGTAGTCTGTCTTTTTCTCTTCACCCAGCACTACTTCTATGGATAAATCGCCACTTCCTGCCATTAAAGTAGGGTGAAATAAAAGGTTTATGTGTTTGCCCGGAACAATCTCGTCCAGGAGCAAATTTTTTATATTTGGGCTTACCGAGTTCATAAGAGATACAGAACAGCCGGTGCATCCAGCGCCCTGAAGCCAGATAACTTCTTGCTCTTTCACCTGCATTTATTCTCTCCTTTAGGCAAAAATAATTAAATTAGATGGAAATTATACCAGAGTATCTCTCCTTGTCAAATAAAAACCTTTTGACAGAAAACAAGAGTATGCTATGTTAACATCATAATGCTGAAAAATATCCTGATTATTTTTACTGTGGTATTTTTGCTTGCAAACTCCCCTTCTCTGGCTCATCCCTTCAGAGTGGGGGAGAAGCTTTCTTATACTATTAAATTGATGGGGATTCCTGCAGGGGAGCAGATTCTGGAGATAAAAGATATTATTGAAGAGGATACCCGCTCCTTGTATGTTCTTTCGTCTACGGTGAGAAGCACGGGAATTGTCTCTCTTTTTTTTCAAATGGAAGATAAAATTGAAAGTCATGTTGATGTAAAAACCCTTTATCCTCGTTTTGTGAGAATAAAGATTAAGGAGAACTCCCGCGTAGAAGACATTGAGGTTAAAATTGAAGAGGGAGATAGCATAAAAGCTACCCTGTATGATAAAAAAAGAGAAAGAGAATGGATAGAGAAAATCGCTTCTACTCCCCTTGATATACTCAGTTTAGTTTACTGGATAAGAAATCAAGAGTTAGAGGTAGGTAAAAAGTTTGATGTTCTTTTACTTGATATCCCTGGCAGCTTTAAAGAGATACAGTTTGAAGTTTCCGGGGTGGAAAAAGCTTACACCTATCTTGGGACATTTCCTGCTTTTGTCTGTAAGCAGCTGGAAACAGACAATCCTATTCGGGTGTGGATTTCTCAGGATGAGCGCCGACTTCCCCTTTACATACAAGTAACCACTTCTTTTGGATTACTGACTGCGATTTTAAGAGATGTGCAGTCTTAAAATAGTTTAATTTCTAAACCAAAGTTTAAGCTTTTTTCCAGCAGTTTATAATCCTTTGATAAAAAGTGGTTTGTGCTCTCCATCCCCAGGAAAGCCTTCCATCTTTCCTGCTGGTAGGTTAGCTTTAATCCTATTCTGGATGAGGCATCAAGGACATCCCCGGGCTCAAAAGTGTAGTACCTTTCACTTAACCACTCGCCTTTTGCTTCCAGGGCTAAAACATCTTTTTCTCTTTTGAAAAGGTATATAGTTAAAAGAGCCTCTAAGGCACTTTCAGGTTGGTGAGGAATCACCTCTTCAGAGTTTTGTAGATTTTTCACATTTTTCCAGGTGTAGGAAGGCTCAAAGATTACGAAGGGGGTGATATACCATCTTCCCTGTAACCTTACACCCTCTCGTGAAAGATGAACTGTTTTAGGGTTTAGTCTACGGTCATCGTATACCCAGACCAGGTCATTGCCGTGTTCACTAAAAATTATTAAAGCTCCATCTATCAATAATGCTCTGGTGTAGTTCAGCCTAAGGGAATATTTAGTCATACTTACCTCACCCATATCCAGAGCGACCTGAGAGTAATCCTGGGGTATATAGGTGCTGGCAAATGGGGGAAGGTAAAAGTCTTTATCAATATCCAGCAATACTTCCAGAGCATCTTTTCCATACCAGTGCACTCTTACAAATCCCACCAGCTCGGCTTCTCTATCTTGAATGCCTTTTATACCTATTCTGGGAGATTCCAGAAAGATGTTCTCACTTAAGGAAAATGGCCGCAGAGCTTTTACTTGCAGTAGGGCCTGGTACCTATTCCTTCTATCTTCCCCAGGAGATAGCTTTCTTAAGTCATCCCAGTTAATCTCACCTTCTATCAAAAAGTCAGATTTTTTAGGTTGAAGAGATACGTTAGCTCCATAACTCAAATCATCTAATTTTTCTTCTACGGGCTGGTTGTCCTCCCGTGTTGCCTTCTCCCCCCATACACCTACTTTCCAGATGTCTGCAATAGTAGTTTTACCTGAAAAATAAATGGATGTATCTTTTCTTTTTCCTGCACCTGGTAGTCCCAGCACCTTTTGTGCTGCATCAACATATATTTGAGTTTCATTTTCCCCCACTTCACCCCAGCTTAGACCCCCTTGAAGAACATCTATTTCCCGTAATAAAGTCTCACCTGTAACTGGAGCAGATTGATGAGCAACATAATGAGGAGAAGAGTCTCTTTTTAAGGTTAAAAGGTATCTTTTGTCCGCATCCTCTCTTCCGTAGCTAATTTGATAGTTGAAACCAGCAGCATCATCTCCACCCACAGCAAATGTAACGAAGGGATACTCGGATTTTTTAATTTTCTCGGGAAAATAAACTCTTTCTACGTGAGGAGCTTCTACGGGAGGTCGTATTAATTCTTTCTCTTCCCTGAATTCCTTAACTGTTTTTACCAGTAAAGGCTCCTTTTCTTTCTCTCCCGGTCTCAAGGTAGCTTCTGTGTACAAATGGCGAAGAGAAATCTCTCTGATAGGTTCTCTGGGGATGCTCTTTTCGTAAAACAAGGGGTGGAGTGCTGGTGGCTCTAAAGAAACCCGGGGAGGAGGAATTTGAGCAACAGATTTTTCGGGAACCTCTATAAGTGGAGTAAAAAAGATAACTTTTTTCTCTCCTGAGATTTTTTCTGGTATAACCACTTTCTCCCATCTTTCTGGCTCGGGTAGAAATATTTTCTCCTCCTGAATATATACATCAGCAAGGGTAAAAACAGGCATTTCCCTGACCGTTACCTTTGTTATTTCTGGCGGTTTTGCCATCTCTATAGCTTCGGTAGGAATAGGTTCTCCAACTGGAGGCAGGTAGGTTTCTCTGATAATAGATAGAGGATAAAGAGGGGGATGAATGAGCGCTTTTTTAGTTATTTTCTCCATGGCAATAAATTCTTTCTCAATTTTATCCTGAGGGATGGTAAATCTTTCTGCACCCAGATACTCCTGAGAAAGAGAAGGTGGAATAGGGGATAAGGCAGGAATTTCTTTTATTTGCACAGGGGTAGCAAGGGGTTTTATCTCAATGAAACGGACATAAGGAGTGGGGAGTTTAGTTTCAAGCCTTGTGTGTGGGGGAAGTTCTAGTTCATAGGGAATCTCACCTTTCCCTTTTTCTCCTCTATGGGGCATATAGTATATCTCTTTTGGTCTTATAATCTCAAGGTATGACCTATCTTCTCCTCTTACCACAATGGTTGGGAGCCTGGTTAAAGGTTCTTCATCTTCCTCTGCAAAGGCAAATTGGAGCGTAAAAAGCAAAATAGGTATGAGCGCCAAAAAAAGATATCTTCTCATTCTTAAAGCTCCTTTAATCTTCGCTCTGCCTCTTTAATCCACTCCTCTTTGTAATCCCTGGTTTGGATTATTTTCCTATATGTTCTTTGCGCTGCCTCCACCTCACCTAAAGCCTTGTAACATTCTGCAACCTGCAGCTCAGCATTGAAAATCCACTCTTTAACCTGGGGAAATCTATCAGGAGGATAGGAGGTAGGAATTTTCAGATACTCTACAACAGCCTTTTCGTAATTTTTCTCCCTGAACCAACAATCACCAACTCTGTACTGAGCTTCAATTAATAGTTCGGTTCCTCTGCCATTTGCCACAACCCACTGGTAATGATTGCGTGCTTCAGTCCATTGTGCCTGCTGGAATAGGGCGTTGGCAAGTTTCAGACGTGCGGGTAAGATGAGTTCATGGTCAGAGTAGTCTCTAATGAATCTTTGAAAGCTCTCCTCTGCCCTTTTCCATTCACCCGCATTTTCCCAGCAAAGTCCTAAGCTATAAAGGGCATTCAGGAGAATATCCCTCATTCTTGATGTATTGAGGGCATTAGTATAGGATGCTGCTGCTTCTCTGTATTTTGCCTGTTTGAAAAGAGCATCTCCTAATCTATAGTGAACTTCTCCCAGGAAGGGGTTGCCCGGGAAAAGCTTAACAAATTCCTGATAAAAATGGGTAGAATTTGGATAGTCTCCAAGCTCAAAGTAAGAGTAACCTAACCAGTAGTAAGCCAGAGGAAGGTCGGGACTTTTAGGAAACTTATCTATTATTTTTCTCAGTTCATCCTTTGCTTTTTCGTAGTTTTCTTTTCTTATATAGTGGTTAGCTATCTTAAATTGAGCCGCATCAGCATCTGGAAATAGAGGATAATCCCTTACTATCCTGCCGAAGGTATCAAGCGCTCTATTTTCCTGTTCACGTCGCTCATGTGCCTCTCCTTCCTGCCCGAGTCGCTCATAAGCCTCTCCTATTCTGAAAAGCGCAGGGGGAACAAATTCACTTGCAGGATAGCGGGAAATCATCCTGTCAAAGGTATCAATTGCCCTATCAATTATTCCCTCGTTGTACCAGCAGTTCCCGATTAAATATAAAGCATGCTCCAATAAATCTTCTCTTCGGGGGAATTTATCCAGTATTTTTTGAAAAGCTTCTCTGGACAAAGACCATCTTTGCTGGTGAAAATAAGTCCAGCCAATTGCATACTGAGCATCAGGTGTATGGGGATTAACAGGAAAATTTTCCATAAACCTTGTATAATAACTTCTTGCCTCATCGTATCTTTCAAGTTTAAAATAGGAGGCTCCAGTCTGGTATATGGCAAGAGGCACAAGGTCTGATTGAGGGAACCTGTTTACAAGCTGAGTGTAAGTTTCAGTGGCTTCTCTGAATCTTTTTAAATTAAAAAGACAGTTACCTTTTTGCAAAAGTGCATCAGGAACTTTTTCTGATACAGGATATACCTTGATTACCTTATCAAAAGCCTCCAGGGCAAGGCTGTAGTTATTCTCCCCTATGTAGGACCAGCCTATTTCATACTGAGCAAGAGCTGCCTCTCTGGTAGCTGGATATCCAGAGAGAACTTTTTCAAAATGACTTCTTGACTCGCGGTATCTTGACATATTTAAAAGACTTTCCGCCAAGTGAAAAGTTGCCTCAAGGTGATAAGGGGATTTTGGAAACTCTTTGGTGATTTTTTCAAAGTAGCCTGCAGCCTTATCAAAGCTTTCCAGGGCAAAATAGCAGTAACCTGCTCCAATCAGTGCCTCGTCAATGAATTCACTATCCCTGTGCCAGTTGATAATTTGCTCGTAGGCATCAATAGCGGAATTGAAATTTCTTCTATAATAATACGAATCACCCAGTCTGACCCAGGCTTCAGGAATGTTGACCGAATTAGGATAGCTGGTGATAAAATCCTGAAATTTTCGGGCTGCCTCATCAAAACTTTTTTCCTGAAAATACGTGTAAGAAATACCAAAAAGAGCCTCTTGCATCCACTCACTGTGCGCTCGGGCACGTTCCCTTGTATAAGCATCTCTTGCCTCTTTATATTGTCTAAGCTGATATAAGGCTTCTGCCTCCCAGTAAAAAAGGTTTACTTTTTTAAAATCCTGAACTGCCTCTTTGTAGTTAGCAAGTTCAAAATAAGAAAATCCTCTTTCTGTATAAACATCTTGTGTATAGGGTGAAACCGGATAATCTTTCAGAAAGGAGGTGAACTCTTCTATGGCTTGAGAAAACTTTTTTTCCAGATAAAGAAGTTTTGCGTAAATATACCATGCCTCTTGATAGTATTCAAAATATGGATAGTTCTCCTTTAGCTTTCTAAAATTTTCAAATGCACCTTTGTAGTTTCTACCTTCATACTGAATATACCCTGCAGAGTAAAGAGCGAAAGGGGCAAGTTCACTTTGAGGGAAACTTGCTGTGAGCCTTTGATATGTGGAAAGTGCCTCGTCAAATTTGTTCAGCTGGTAGTAGCACTCTCCTAACTGATAGAGTGCTTTATGCAAAAGCTCGCTTTTAGGATATCTTCTCAGCAAGGTTTCAAAGGCTTCTTGTGCCCGGTCGTATCTGCCCGTCTGCCAGAAGCTCATTCCCGTCCAGTATTGAGCATCATCACAAAGTTCGTGCTCCGGGTATTTTGCTATAAAATTCTGGAACTGCTGTGCAGCAAGCTCAAGCACTCCATCCTGGTAAAGTCTCTGTGCAGTAGCAAAATCCTCTTCAGGTCCTGCTTGTGCCAATGCCAAAGAGGGAAGGGAAAAGAACGTACAAGAAAATATTAAAAGATGGATAAAAACAACCAGAGCCAGAACTTTTTTTGTTTTTTTCATTTTTACGCTCCTTAATTTTTAACCAAATTTAAGCTCACCCTTA
>JACUUP010000229.1 GCA_014859225.1 Candidatus Aerophobota bacterium | reverse complement strand
GCGCAAGAAGCCCAACAGATAAAGCTTTACTGGCTGATTATTCACATGCTGAAGGGCGAAGCACCAGTTATGGTTTTCTTTTCTCTTCCTATACCTTGGGTTTTGTTATTTCAGGTCCTTTGTTTGGATTGCTCATAGAAAAAGTTGGCATGCGGTCAGGTTTTCTCTTTGTGCCAGTTTTTTTCATTGTAGCCTCACTCATAAGATATCGCATGAAAAGATATCACATGTAATTTCCTCCAGAAGAAGGGGAACCCTTAAATCAATAACCAATTGGAGACAAAAATATAGTGAAATTTTTTAACAAGTCTACATCAATTATTCTTTTTTATCCTCGTTGATTTCCCTGTGATTGCCTTATTTAGTTTACACACCTATTGCCCATTCTCCTTCCTGTTCTCGTATTTCTACCTTAAATCGTAAATAAAATAACCTTATTTTGTGCTTGACAGTTAACTGCTCCTCTGGTAAGATGTTATCAGATATCTTATAATATTTAACGGATGTTTGCAGGCTGGTTTTCCACCGCAAGATTGTAGATGTGATATCCAAAAATCAAAATGATAAAAGACAGTCGGAGGAAAGTTAGTATGCTCAAACAAATTACGCAAAATGAGACAATAGCAAAACGTGCCTTAAAAGAGATAAAAAACTACATCGTCCAGGCAAATCTAAAACCCGGGGATAAACTCCCCTCAGAGGCGGAAATTGGTCGCCAATTGGGCTGTAGCAAATCTTCTGTTCGAGAGGCTCTTAGAAGTCTGGAAGCTCTTGGAATTATCAGGATGGTCCAAGGGGTAGGGGCTATCGTAAGTAGATTCAATTTTGATGTTATCTTTGAGAATCTGCCTTATCATCTGCAGGTAAGCAAGCAAAATTTGCAGGAGCTTTTTGAGATAAGAGCGGCATTTGAAGTTTATTTTCTGAACAAGGCTATTGAGACAATTGATGTTCAAAAGGTCTTCCAGTTAGAGCAGCTCGTGGAAACGATGGAGAAAAAAACGAAGAAGGGAGAAAGTTTTTCTCAGGAAGATTTTATGTTTCACAGCCTCCTTTTTGAATCTCTGCACAATACCGCTGCCTTGGAATTGATGCGGACTTTCTGGAACTTCCTGTCCCGATCACGCTATGTCCCTCTGGATAGTTCCCAGCCGCTTGCTACCGCAAGGGGACACAGAAACATTGTAGATGCCCTCAAAAAGCGCAACGTTGCAGAAGCACAAAAAGCCATGGAAGAGCACTTCAGTGAGATAAGAAGGAGACTGGAGAACGATGATAAACTATAGAAGAAAATATGATTCAAAGTAAATAACAAGGAGAAATACTTGCCGGATAAAACCTTCAATAAAGTGAAAGCAAAGCTCAAGGAAGGAAAAGTGGTAGCTGGCCCTTGGGTACATATCGGGCATCCTGATATTGCAGAGATTCTTGCCATTGTAGGATTTGATTTTGTTATTTATGATACAGAACATACCCCTTTAAGCCTGGAGAGCATCCAGTGCATGATGCAAGTAATGGAAGGCTCAGGCGTTGCTCCTCTTATCCGTGTTGCCTGGAATGACCCGGTACTTATAAAACGGGCCCTGGATATTTTCGGGGGCAGTGGCGAAGCTCGAAGGGGATGTATCTGCCGGCGATGTTGTAGAAGTTTGGTCCAAGGAAGGCCAATTTCTCGGGCGAGGGCATGTGAACCCCCGGTCTCAGATTGTTTTTCGCCTTCTGACTCAAAGAGAAGAGCCCATCGGCATCGATTTTTTCAAAGAGCGGATCTCAAAAG
>JACUUP010000045.1 GCA_014859225.1 Candidatus Aerophobota bacterium | reverse complement strand
TAACTCCCAGAGGGGGTGACTTCTGGAAAGTGCCACAGAAACTATACCACCTGGTAGCAAGAGCTACCGGGAAAGGGTGAAAAGGTGGGGTAAGAGCCCACCAGCAGGAAAGTGATTTCCTGGCTGGGTAAACCCTGTTGGGTGCAAGGCCAAATAGGAGGTTCAACCTCGGGTAGGCCGCTTGAGACCCAGGGTAACCTGGGTCCTAGATAAATGGTTGCCGCCGAGAACATTTTTCTCGGTAACAGAACCCGGCTTACACTTCTCTTGTCCCCCTGGTTTACTTGTGCAAAAATAAAGCAATGTTTGAAAAAGGAGAAGGATAGATGAAGAAATGGTTAAAGATTCTGGGAGGTGCGGTAGCTACCATAGTAGGGATATGGCTGATAGTAATTTTTAGATACGATGTATTGAGTTTTCTGAAGGGGGTTGTGGGAATTGTGGCGGCAGTTGTTGGTTTAATTGTTCTGGTAATAGGTATCAGTGAGTTGAAAGAGTAGATAAAATTAAAAATGAATGAATTGGAGGTGAGTGGGTAATGGCTCACAAAAAAGGACAGGGTCACTCTTCCAACGGTCGTGATAGTGCATCTAAAAGGTTGGGGGTAAGGACCTTTGGAGGAGAGTTTGTTAAAACGGGGACAATTTTGGTACGTCAGCGCGGCACCAGGTTTCATCCTGGAAGAGGTGTAGGTAGAGGCGGTGATGATACTTTATTTGCTAAAAACGATGGATATGTCCAGTTCTCTTCAAGCAAACGGGTGAATGTTTTACCAACGTAGTGGGGATGGATATTTACACCCAGCCTATCTTATCCGTTTTTGCATAGTTCATCGGAGGAGAAATAAGTGAAAACGAGAATATTTACACCTGGTCCTACTCCACTTCCGGAAAAGGTTAGATTGTCACAGGCAAAACAGATTATTCACCATCGCACCAAAGAGTTTTCCAGTATCTTTGAGGATGTCTGCCAGAGCCTGAAATATGTTTTTCAAACGAAAAATGATGTTTTAACTTTTGCAGCATCAGGAACGGGAGCGATGGAGGCAGTAGTGGCTAATCTTTTCTCTCCGCAAGATGAAGTGCTGGTGGTCAGGGGTGGTAAATTTGGAGAAAGATGGGAGAACATTGCTGAGGCTTTCGGGTTAAAAGTTACGGGTATAGATATTGAGTGGGGAAGAGCACCGGACCCCTTGCAGATAAGAGAAAAATTACACAGCAGCAAAACTATCAGGGCTGTTCTTACTCAACTGGTGGAGACAAGTACAGGTGTTAGATACGATATAGAGAGTATAGGAAAAGTTGTCAGTGAAACTTCTGCAGTGCTGGTGGTGGATGCTATAAGTGGTCTGGGAGCAGAGCCCCTTCTTACCGATGAGTGGGGAGTGGATGTGGTGGTGGCAGGTTCCCAGAAGGGGTTTATGTTACCTCCCGGTCTTTGTTTTGTTTCTCTTTCTGAAAAAGCCCGCAAACTTATGGATGATGCTACCTGCCCCCGTTACTACTGGGATTTTAAAAAGGCACAATCCGCTCTTGTCAAGGGTCAAACTGCTTTTACACCTGCTGTCTCGCTGATATGTGCTCTGAGAGAGTCCTTAGCCTTAATCAAAGAGGAAGGTTTAGATGCCGTTTTAGAGAGGCATCGTGTTTTTGCCCTTGCTGTACGCAGGGCTGTATCATCCTTAGGATTAGAGATTTTTGCTCATCCTTCCTCTAACGCAGTTACTTCTATCCTGGTTCCTGCCGGGGTAGAGGAAAAAAATCTGCGTAAAAAGCTGCAGGAAAACTTTGGAGTTATGATAGCCGGTGGTCAGGGTAAGCTCTCCGGCAAGATAGTGAGGATAGCTCATCTTGGGTGGATGGATAAGTTAGATATCGTTGGAGTTATCTTTGCGCTTGAGATGACATTAGCTCATCTTGGATACGATGTAGAACCTGCCACTGGAGTAAAAGTTGTACAAGAGGTTTTAATGGGAAAGGTAGCCATGTAGCGCAGGGAGGTATCGTTGAAAATTTTAATAACTGATTCTTTATCTGAAGAGGGTATAGCAAAGCTTTGTGATGAAGGTTTTGAGGTAACAGAGGGAAAAAATAGGGGTGAGGATGAGCTTGTTAGAATTATTCCCGAGTATGATGCTTTAATTGTTCGCAGTGAAACGAAGGTAACCGAGACGATAATTAACGCCGCCTCTAATCTGAAAATAATTGGTAGAGCAGGGACAGGTCTTGATAATATAGATGTAGATGCAGCCACAAGAAAAGGTATAATAGTAATGAATACTCCGGAAAGTAATACAATTTCAGCTGCAGAGCACACAGTTTCTATGCTTCTTTCTTTATCCAGGAATATTCCCCAGGCGCATCTCAGTTTAAAAAAGGGTATATGGGATAGGAAAAAATTTATGGGGACAGAAATTTACGGGAAAACTCTGGGGGTTATTGGTCTTGGAAGAATTGGCTCCCAGGTAGCAAGACGAGCTCAATGTTTGGGGATGAAGGTTATGGCTTACGACCCTTTTACCAGCAGGCAGAAAGCTGAGGAGATTGGAGTAATTTTATGCAGTCTGGATGAGCTTCTCTCGGCAGTAGATTATTTAACCATCCATACTCCCCTAACTGAGCATACAAAATGCTTGATAAGTGAGCGGGAATTTTCTTTGATGAAAAATGGTGTTAGAGTGATTAACTGCGCCCGGGGTGGTGTTATAGATGAGGGGGCACTTTTGCGAGCTATAAAAACCGGGAAAGTGAAAGGTGCCGCTCTTGATGTTTTTGAAAATGGTAAGCCTTTTGGAAGTCCCCTTTTGGAGCTTGATTCAGTGATAGTTACTCCTCACCTGGGTGCATCAACCAGGGAAGCTCAGGTAAGGGTGGCAGAGGAGATTACTACCCAGATTATTGATGCTCTCAAGAAAGGGGAGATAAGAAATGCGGTTAATATTCCAAGCTTTCCTCTTCATTTGAAGAAAAAAATTGGAGGTTATCTTTCCCTGGTGGAAAAGATGGGAACTTTAGCGGCTCAGCTTGTGGAAGGGAATCTAAAAGATGTAGAGGTTATCTATAAAGGGGATTTAGCTGAGTATGAGGTAAAACCTCTGACATCTGCGCTTATAAAGGGTCTTTTAAGTTTTGTTTTAAAAGAGGGGGTAAACTATATTAATGCTCCTG
This sequence comes from Candidatus Aerophobota bacterium, assembly GCA_014859225.1. Taxonomy (GTDB): domain Bacteria; phylum Aerophobota; class Aerophobia; order Aerophobales; family B3-G15; genus Kmv34. Next base: position 7,382 of record JACUUP010000045.1, on the reverse strand, counting down.
TTCTGGCAAAAGAAAGAGGTATTAAAGTATCTGAGGTGAAAACAACAGAAGAAAAAGAGTACTCATCCGTTGTAGAGGTTAGAGTTTTTAGTGATGATACGAAGCTTGAGGTAGAAGGGACTCTCCTGGAGAAAAAGATACCCTATGTGGTGAGAATAAATAACCACTATCTGGAATTTATTCCCCAGGGTCATCTTTTGATTTGCAGGAATGTAGATAAACCAGGTGCTGTGGGAAAGATAAGTTCAACTTTGGGCGAATTTGGAATAAACATTGCGGGTCTGCACATGGGAAGAGCTGCCCCGGGGGAAGAAAATGTGTCTGTTTATTCCTTAGATTCTTCTCCCACTCTAAAGGTTATACAGGCTCTTCAGGATATAGAAGAAGTGCTTGGCGCGAAACTGGTCCATTTATAATTTAAAGATAGTTATGTCTACAAAAGATTTAAAAAAGACAGATTGGACATCGGGTTCAGGTAAAACCAATTTAGTGGAGAAAATTCCTCCTCATTCCTTAGAGGCTGAGCGCTGTGTCCTTGGTGTGATGCTACTGGAAAAAGAGGCTTTACCCAGGGTAATCCAGATAATAGATAATCCCGATGTTTTTTATTCGGATATTCACAAAATAACATATGAAGGCATTTTAAAACTATTTGATTCCAACAGTCCTGTAGATTTAATTACTTTAAGGGAGGAGTTTCGCAAGCAGGGCAAATTAGAAAAAATAGGAGGTTCTGCCTATCTGGTTGATTTAGTTAATTCGGTAATTACCACAGCTAATGTGGAGTATTATGCTAATATTGTTAAGGAAAAGTACATTCTCAGGAACCTCCTGAGGGCATCCTACGAGATAGCCAGTTTATCCTATGAAGATTCACTTGACCTTGAAATTATTTTAGACAGGGCGCAGAGTTTAGTTTTTAATGCTACTCAGGATACAAACAAAAGGTCTTTTTCCCATATCAAGGATGTTTTAACCAAGACATTTGAGCATATAGAAGCTCTTTATCAAAGAAAAGAGCAAATTACAGGTATCCCGACTGGATTTATTGAACTTGACAGGTTAACCTCGGGATTGCAAAACTCCGATTTTATAGTCATAGCAGGAAGACCTTCTATGGGGAAAACAGCTCTTGCGCTAAACATGACGCGCACTGCAAGTGTTGAGGCTGGAGCAGCCTGTCTCATCTTCAGTCTGGAAAGTGCCAGGGAACAACTGGTGGAGAGGATGCTTTGCGCTGAAGCTCGGGTTAATAGCCAGAAGCTTAGAACGGGATTTTTATCCGAGGAGGACTGGTCAAGGTTAACCGATGCGGCAGGAGTTCTGGCACAGGTGCCAATTTTTATAGATGACAGTCCCAATATCTCTGTTATGGAACTTCGGGCAAAGGCAAGAAGGTTAAAAGCAGAGCAGGATATAAAGCTGGTGGTAGTAGATTACCTCCAGTTAATGGCAGGAGACCGCAGGGTTGAAAATAGACAGCAGCAGATTTCAGAGATATCAAGGAGCTTGAAAGCGCTGGCAAGAGAGCTGAATGTTCCAGTTATGGCAATATCTCAGCTATCAAGAGCGGTAGAACAGCGGGAGGATAAAAGACCCAGGCTTTCAGATTTGAGAGAGTCAGGTGCGATAGAGCAGGATGCGGACTTAGTTTTATCTTTGTACCGGGAGCACTATTACTCCCACAGTTCTGAGGATGAAGGGATAGCTGAGGTTATCATTAACAAGCAACGTCGTGGTCCGGTAGATAAAATACGGCTAACTTTTATCGCCGAATATACCCGTTTTGAAAATCCAGAATTTCAAAGAGTTTGATTTATAGAGTTATAGTTTACATCTTAGCAAAAGGAGAGAAAGGTTGAATATCGTAGTTGTGGGGGCACAATGGGGCGACGAAGGTAAAGGTAGAGTAATTGACCTTCTCGCCAAAAAAATGGATGCTGTAGTTAGATACCAGGGTGGTAGCAATGCAGGTCACACGGTAATAGTTGATGGAGAAAAATTTGTTTTTCATCTTATACCCTCCGGTATTCTTCATCCAGGAAAGGTAGCTATTATTGCCAATGGAGTTGTGCTTGAACCTGCAGAGCTTCTGAAAGAAATGGAGGAGTTAAGGACAAGGGGGGTGGCGGTGGACAATCTTTTTGTCTCGGCTAATGCTCATGTTGTTATGCCTTATCATAAAGACCTAGAAAAAGAGGAGGAGAATATAAGAGGGAGGGGGAAAATAGGAACAACCGGTAGAGGAATAGGTCCTGCCTATGCTGATAAGATAGCAAGAAGAGGTATAAGGGTAGGAGATTTGCTGGAGAAAGAGACCCTAAAGGAAAAAGTAGAGATTAATCTTAAGCTATATAAGAGGCTTCTCGGATACACTTATTCTCAAGAAAAACTCCTACAGGAGCTTCTTGAATACGGCAGAAAGTTGGAAAAATATATTACAGATTCATCAGCACTCATTCATAACTTAATTGAGGAAGGAAAGGATATTTTATTTGAGGGAGCTCAAGGGACTCTTCTTGATATTGACCATGGGACTTATCCTTATGTTACCTCTTCAAACTCTGCAGCAGGAGGTGTTTGTTCCGGGGCAGGTGTTGGACCGCGTGCTATATCCAGGGTCATTGGAGTGGTCAAAGCTTACACCACGCGTGTGGGAGAAGGACCTTTTCCCACTGAGCTTGAGGGTGAGGTAGGGAATTTACTGCGCAAACAGGGCAGCGAATTTGGTGCAACCACGGGAAGACCTCGCAGATGTGGGTGGTTTGATGGTGTTATTCTAAGGTATGCTGTCAGAATAAATGGTTTGGATGAGCTTATCTTAACTAAACTGGATGTTCTGGACAGATTGGAGAAGGTTAAGATATGCATAGCCTATAAATTTAAAGGTGAGCTCATTCAAAGTTTTCCCAACAGATTTAGTCTATGGAAGGAATGTGAACCTGTTTACGAGGAAATGGATGGATGGAAACAGGACACCTCTAAAGCTACGTCCTACAAATATCTTCCTCTACCTGCTCAAAACTATATAAAAAGGATTGAAGAGATAGGACAGGTGCCGATTCACCTTTTTTCTGTAGGGCCTCAAAGAGAAGAGATGCTAAGTACAAGAGAGCTTGACTAATGGTGTATTTTTAATATAAATTAAGGTGAATTTACCCAGAAAGGGAGATAATGATGTTTAACAGATTCACCGAAAAAGCAAGAAGAGTAATCCTTTTAGCTCGAGAGGAAGCTAAGAGGTTAGACCATGATTATCTTGGAACTGAGCACCTTCTCTTAGGATTGATAAGAGAAGGAGAAGGAGTGGCTGCTTTATCCCTGCAAAGTTTGGGAGTAGACCTTGGACAGGTTCGCCAGGAGGTGGAAAGAGCTGTGGGAAGAGGAGGAGGGTCTTTATTTTTGGGACAGATACCTTTTACTCCTCGAGCCAAAAAAGTTTTAGAGCTAGCCGTGAATGAGGCGCGTAATCTGGGCCATAACTATATAGGAACTGAGCACCTTCTCTTGGGATTGATAAGAGAAGGAGAAGGAGTGGCTGCTCAGATTTTAACCAATTTAGGCGTGGAGCTGGAAAGGGTACGCGAGGAAGTTGTTGCCCTTATTGGAGAAAAGAGCTCTCTGGAAAGAGTTTCCCAGCCCAGCAATACTCCAACTCTGGATAGATACGGCAGAGACCTTACTGTGCTTGCACGGCAGGGTGAGCTTGACCCTGTGATAGGCAGAGAGCGGGAAATTGAAAGAGTGATTCAGATTTTATCCAGAAGAACCAAGAATAACCCGGTGTTAATTGGAGAGGCAGGAGTAGGGAAAACTGCCATCGCTGAGGGTATTGCTCAGCGGATAGTGGCAGGGACATTACCTGAGTCCCTGTTAAATAAAAGACTGGTAACTATTGAACTTGGCTCAGTAGTTGCTGGGACAAAATACAGGGGTGAGTTTGAGAAGCGAATGGAGAGAATCTTAAATGAGATCAGGAAGGCTAAAAACATAATACTTTTTATTGATGAGGTACATACTCTTGTAGGAGCAGGTGCGGCAGAGGGAGCTATAGATGCCTCTAATATCTTAAAGCCATCCCTGGCCAGAGGAGAGCTTCAGTGTGTAGGGGCTACTACTCTTGATGAGTATAGAAAATATATTGAACGAGATGAGGCTCTGGAGAGAAGGTTCCAGCCAGTTATGGTAAATGAGCCAACAGTTAAGGAAACTATTGAGATATTAAAAGGTTTAAGAGATAGATATGAGGCTTTCCATCGGGTGAATATCACGAATGAAGCTCTGGATGCAGCAGCAAAGCTTTCCCACCGTTACATTCAGGGACGTTTCTTGCCTGATAAGGCTATAGATGTGATGGATGAAGCTTCAGCACGGGTAAGACTTAAAAGCAGTATCAGGCCCAAGAAGCTCAAAAGTGTTGAGATTGAGCTGGAGCAAGCCAGAAAAGAAAAAGAGGCAGCCATAAAGGCGCAGGAGTTTGAAAAGGCGGCTAAAATGCGGGATAAGGAGAAACAACTGCGGCATCTGCTTATGGAAGAGCGAACTCACTGGGAACAGGAGAAAGGAAAGAAGATTGAAGAGGAAAAAGTGACGGAAAAAGATATGGCCTATATTGTTTCCAGCTGGACAAATGTTCCTTTGCGTGATTTAACCGAGGAGGAATCAAGACGTCTTTTGAGAATGGAGGAGGGTATCCACAAACGGATGGTTGGACAGGAAGAGGCAATCAAGTCAGTAGCTCAGTCAATACGCCGTGCCCAGGCCGGGGTGAAGAATATAAAAAGGCCCATAGGATGTTTTATGTTTCTTGGTCCAACTGGTGTGGGTAAAACAGAGCTTGCAAGAAGTCTGGCTGAGTTTTTATTCGGCGATGAGGATGCTATGATTCGTCTTGATATGTCAGAGTACATGGAAAAATTCACTGTTTCTCGTTTAACAGGTGCTCCTCCTGGATATGTTGGATATGAGGAAGGTGGGGAGTTAACTGAAAAGGTAAGACGCAGGCCTTATTCAGTTGTTTTACTGGATGAAATTGAAAAAGCTCATCCTGATGTTTTCAACATTCTTCTTCAGATTATGGAGGATGGTAGACTTTCTGATAATCTGGGACATGTTGTTGACTTTAGAAATGCAGTGCTTATTATGACTTCAAATTTAGGTGCCGAACAGATAAAAAGTGATGCCAGCGTAGGTTTTCGCTCAGGTGGAGAGGGTGGGATGAGTTACGAGGAGATGAAATCGCTTGTTCTTGCTGAATTGAAACGCCATTTTAGACCCGAGTTTTTAAATAGATTAGATGAGGTAATTGTTTTCCATCCTCTTTCCAGGGAGGAGATAAAAAAGATAGTTGAGCTTATGTTAAACGAGGAAAAGGAACTTTTAAAGGAAAAAAATGTAAACCTGGAAGTGTCTGCGGAAGCAAAAGCAATTATAGCTCAAGAGGGCTACGATGCGGATTTTGGGGCCCGTCCATTGAGAAGAGCCATTCAGAGATTAATTGAAAATCCTCTGTCCGAGGAAATTCTCCAGGGTAAGTTTAAGGAAGGCGATACGGTGGTCGTTCAAGTTAAAGATGGACAGCTAACATTTACCAGGAAGGAAAAGGAAGAAAAAGCTAAGGTTAAATAGGAGTTACCGGTTACTACTATTCTAAACGTGGTGCATATGATGAAAATCTTCTCCCCCTCTTTTGTAGAGGGGGATTTTATTAAAAGGAATGTGGTTTATTTATTTTTTGTAAGTTTTTTTTTATTTTTTTTCTTTTTTCCATCTTTCCAAATTCTGGCTGCCCCTCCTTTGATTGTTCAGGTAGAAATTCAGGGTAACAAAACTATAACAGATGATGAAATAAGGAAGGTAATCCTTACCCAGCCTGAAACTTTACTTTTAGAGGATAATGTAAGAAAAGATATACAGGCAATTTATGATATGGGTTATTTTCTCACAGTGAGAGCATTAAAAGAGACTGTAGAGGAGGGGATTATTCTTATCTATGAAGTGAGGGAATATCCTGTGGTGAGCAGTATAGAATTTACGGGAGTGAAAGATAATGAGGCAAGCGAGCTCAGAAAACTAACTACTTTAAAAGCAAAAGAGCCGTGGAATTACAGAAAAGCTCAGGAGACAAAGGAAAAAACTTTTAATTATTTTAAGAATATAGGATACACCCAGGCACAGGTGGATTTTTCAACCCCCTCAGGGGAATTCGGGGAAGATGAAAGTTTTGTGCCAATTTTTTCTATTAATAAGGGGGAAAGAGCCAGAGTAATAGAGGTAGAGATAGAAGGAAATGAATTTTTTACCGATCCGAAAATTCGTGTTTTTATGCAAACAAGGTTTAACAGGTATTTTGACCCTGAAGTTTTAAACGAAGATATAAGGAAGGTGGCTGGTGAGTACCAAAAAGGAGGGTTTTATTTTACCCGTATTGATATTGTTGATTTACAGTTTTTTGATAAGGATAGAACAAGATGGGTCAGGGTTTTTCTTAAAGTGGATGAAGCTCAAAGATACCGCATGGGAAATTTAAGTGTAAAGGGTAACCAGATTTTTTCGGATAAACAGATAAGAGAACGTATCAGCCCAAGAAAAGGAGAAATTTTCAACACCGCTAAACTTAGAGATAGCATTAGAAGAGTTCAAAATATGTATGGGGATAAAGGTTATATTTATGCAATTGTGGATAATAGCCTTAATTTTGACCATGATAAGTCCATGGTAGATGTTGAACTTTTAATCAGAGAGAATAACCAGATTCATGTAGGTAACATAAGGGTGGAGGGCAATGACAGGACAAAGGGGAAGGCTTTCAAGCAAACACTTCTTTTAGACTCAGGGGATATCTTTAATGCTAACAAGATGGTAGAGAGCTGGAGAAGGCTATACAATCTGGGGTTTTTTGAAAAAGTTGAAATGGAACCTGTTGAAACACAAGACCCTTCAATTTTAGACCTTGTTGTGAAGGTGAGTGAAAGAGAAAGGATGGGAAAGCTCCTTTTGGGTGCAAGTTATAGTTCTACCCTTGGACTGGAAGGATTTATCCAGTTTTCCCGAGATAATCTCTGGGGGGAAGGGAAGATGGTTAGCCTTGACTGTGAGTTTGGTGAGAGAAGAAGTAACTACGAGATTAGTTATGTTGATAGATGGTGGCGGAATACATCTACGCGAGTCGGTCTCAATGTATACAACAAAACACACAGGTTTTACAATGCTGATGAAGGTTATGTTAAAAATGTGATAGGTGGAGAAATTAGTCTGGGACGCCCCTGGTTTAGCAATTTTAATGTTTTTGTTAGCTTAAAAAGAGAAACATCAACTGTAAGTGAGATTGAAGGCAAAGAATTACCTCATGATCTGGAGGAGGGTGAGAAAACCTACCAGAG
>JACUUP010000228.1 GCA_014859225.1 Candidatus Aerophobota bacterium | reverse complement strand
GCTGTTGAATAGTTTAATTTTAGCTTCCACTGTAACTTGTATCACTATGGTGGTAGCGGTCCCCTTAGCTTATACATTTGGTCGCCTGGAATTTAAACATAAAAACAAACTTCTATTTGCTATTCTTCTTGCGGTAGCACTCCCCCCCGTCTCTATATTGATACCTTTTTATATTCTTTTTGTAAGAATAGGGCTGGCAGGCAAATTAATAGGGCTTACATTAGTCACACTCAGCATCACCATTCCTTTTGTTGCCTGGATGCTGTTAGGTTTTTTCCGTAATCTACCACCAGTAGAGCGTTTAGCTCGCATTGATGGATACTCCCGTTTTGGTGCTTTTGTCAGGATTATAATTCCTATGGCCAAAATAGGTATTGCAGTGGGTGCAATTATTTCCTTTTTATTCGCCTGGAATGAATATACCTTTGCCCAGGTTCTTGTAACTGGAACACCAGCTAACACCATTCCTCCCGCTATTTCTTCGTTTTTATTTCAGCATCCCGAACCAGAACATCTGGCAGCGTCCGTCATTTACTCTTTAATTCCACCTTTTATCGTAGTTTATCTTCTACAAAAACATATTGCTAAAATGAATATAGTAGAACCACTGGGGTGATATTATGGCTAAAATTTACCTGGAACATCTGCATAAAAGATACGGTAGGTCACTTGCTCTTGAGGATTTAACTGCAGAAATACAAGATAGGGAATTAATTGTATTTCTGGGGCCATCCGGCTGTGGCAAAACAACTACTTTGAACTGTATCGCTGGAATTGAACAACCAACCTCGGGCAGTATTTACTTTGATAATGAGGATGTTACTGATTGGCCACCTCATAAACGCAATATAGCTATGGTTTTTCAGTCTGCCTTGCTTTACCCTCATCTAACGGCACGCGACAATATTAAAATGAGCCTGCGAATTGCTCGGATGTCTAAAGAGGAGATGGAAAAGCGAGTTAAAGAGGTAGCTGAACTATTGGAGATCCATGAATTGTTAGATAAGCTGCCTTTCCATATGAGCGGTGGACAACGGCAGCGGGTTGCCACTGCCAAGGCGATTGTGCGTAATCCATCAGTTTTTCTTATGGATGAACCGTTAGCCAGCCTGGATGCAGCAATGCGCGAGGCTCTTCGTGCCGAGATTGTAGTCTTGCAGAAAAAACTTGGTATTACCATGGTTTTTGTGACACATGACCAGATAGAGGCTATGACTATGGGGGACCGCGTCGCTGTTATGCAAGCAGGGAGACTGGAGCAAGTGGGAACAGCTGATGCAATATATAATAGTCCTGTTAACACATTCGTGGCAGGTTTTGTAGGCTCACCCCCCATGAATTTTTTTGAAGGAACTATCAAACAACACGATAACGGTTACATATTTGAACACCCAAAATTTTACATAGAATTGCCTGGGACAATTATCCAGCATTGCCAGGAATCTATGGAAGCCAAGAATATAACTTTAGGTGTGCGACCACAGCATATAAGTCTTCTTGAAACACCAAGACCTGGTGCTATAAAGGGGCAAGTTTATGCTGTGGAACGACTGGGCAAAGAAACAGTAATCATCATTGAATACGAGAGCGAAACTAAGTTTAAAGCTATTGTCCCTCCCTTCTCTAAACAAAATGGAGGAGAAACTGTTTACCTGTTACCTCAGGCTGAAAATGTGTATCTTTTTGATTCAAAGACGCGAAAAAACTTATTATCCGGAAAAAGCACATAATACCTGCATATTAGACAATAATACTTGAACAAAATAAGGAGTAGAAATTGCTTAAAGGATATACA
>JACUUP010000044.1 GCA_014859225.1 Candidatus Aerophobota bacterium | reverse complement strand
ATTATAATGCAACTTTTAACTGTGGCAGTGCCGCAACTTGAGGAGCTGGCAAAACAGGGAGAGGAAGGAAGGAGAAAGATAACTCAGTATTCAAGGTTTGCTACCCTCCCTATAGCAGCTGTTCAGGGAATAGGTCTTTGTTATTGGATTCAGGCTATAGACCATGGTGCTTTTGTTTACACAAGCGGGTTTAATTTCATATTTCCTGCAATTATAACCCTTATCGCCGGGACAGTTCTTATTATGTGGATAGGAGAAAAAATTACAGAGAGAGGGATTGGTAACGGTATTTCTCTCATAATATTTGCAGGGATTGTAGCCGGGATTCGACCCGGGGCGGGAAATGTGATGAGGTTGACACAGGCTGGACAACTTGCTCCCTTTATCATTTTTTTGTTTACTGTAATTGCCATTCTTATAACAGCATCTGTGGTACTTATATACCAGGCTGAAAGAAGGATTCCCATCAGGTATGCAAGGAGAGTGGTAGGTAGACGCGCTTATGGAGGGCAAACCACCTACCTGCCCATCCGCATTGGAGGTGTAGGAGTTATAGCTATCATCTTTGCTGTTTCTGTGTTGCTTTTACCTTCTACGATAGCAACATTTCTTAATGTTCCTTTTGCACAAACTATTGCTCGGTGGCTCTCTCCTGGCTTTGTGCCCTATTATATTTTATATGCTTTAGCGGTTATATTTTTTACCTTTTTCTATACTGCAGTGGTATTCAACCCTGTTGAGATATCTAACAATGTGCGCCGTTACGGAGGTTTTGTGCCTGGTCTTAGACCTGGCAGACCGACTGCTGAGTATATAACTGAGATACTTACCAGAATAACTTTTATAGGGGCATTATTTTTTGCCTTTATCGCTATAGTTCCAATGTTAATTAACCAGGAGCTTCTCTATAATAGTTTCCCTTTTGGTGGAACTTCTATACTGATTGCAGTTGGAGTTGCACTTGATACCGCACAACAACTTGAATCCCATCTTCTCATGCGTCACTATAAAGGTTTTATCAAGGGAAGAGCTTAGTGGGATTTGACAAAATTATTAACAAGTTATGATTTATGTGAAGTCTTCAGAAGAGATTGATTTAATTGGAAAAAGTGGCAGGATAGTTGCAAAACTTTTTAGGAATATTGAAGATAAAATAAAAGAAGGAGTAGCGACTGAAGAGCTGGATATCTGGATTGGTAGGCTCATAAGGAAAGAAGGAGCATATTCTGCCTTTAAGGGATATAGAGGTTTTCCCAGGTATTCCTGCATTTCTGTGAACGAGGAAGTAGTGCACGGGATAGCTTCCTCCAGAAAACTAAAGAGAGGAGACATAGTTTCTATTGACATTGGAGTGAAACTGGATGGATACATAGCCGATGCAGCCAGAACTTTTGCTGTGGGTAGCATTTGTAAGGAAAAAGAAAAACTTCTAAGGGTTACTTATAAAGCTCTTCAGTTGGGAATTAAACAGGCAAGGGCAGGAAATAAAATAGGAGACATAAGCTTTGCTATCCAGAGCTGGGTGGAAAAACATGGCTGTTCGGTAGTAAAGGTATTGTTTGGTCATGGAGTGGGTTATTTTTTACATGAGGACCCGGTTGTTCCCAATTTTGGCAAACCCTATACAGGTGAAATACTGAGAGAGGGTATGGTTTTAGCAATAGAACCTATGGTGAATTCAGGGATAGAGGATGTAAGGGTTATGAGTAATAAATGGACGGTAGTCACGCTTGATGGAAAGCCATCTGCTCATTTTGAACACACTGTAGCTATATGTAAGGACAAACCTTTGATTTTAACAGAGTAAGGAGCTTTTTTTGCCCAAGGAAAAACTAATAAGAACCTCTGGAGTGGTGCTAGAGACTCTTCCCAATGCTACATTCAGGGTGGAGCTCCCAAATGGGCATCGTGTGCTGGCTCATGTTTGTGGAAAGATGAGAATGAGATTTATACGGATTCTTCCCGGAGATAGGGTAACTCTGGAAATATCACCTTATGACCTTTCCAGAGGTAGAATAACTTATAGAGAGGGAAAAGGTAAATAATGAAAGTCCGAACATCTGTAAGAAAAATATGTAAAAAATGTAAGATAATTAAGAGAGAAGGGGTTGTAAGGGTTATTTGTGATAATCCCAAACATAAACAACGTCAGGGGTGATGCATATGGCAAGAATTGCTGGAGTAGAACTACCCAATAACAAGAAGGCAGATGTAGGGTTAACCGCAATTTATGGAATAGGAAGACGTAGTGCTTTGAAAATTCTTAATCAAGCAGGAATAAATCCTGATAGCCGTATTAAGGATTTAAACGAGGAAGAGATAAACCGTTTAAGACACATAATTGAGGAAAACTATAAGATAGAAGGGGACCTCAGACGTGGGCTGAGCAATAATATTTCCAGATTGATAGGCATTGGTTGCTACAGAGGGATAAGACACAAAAGGGGACTGCCGGTTAGAGGTCAACGCACAAAATGTAATGCAAGGACGCGTAAAGGTCCGCGTCGTGGTGTTGGAGCTAAAAAGAAATAGGAGTTAAGTAAATGGCGGCTAAGAAAAGTAGAGAGAAAAAGAAAAAAAGAGAAAAACTCGAGGAGGGCATGGCCCATATCCATTCTACGTTCAATAATACAATTATTACTGTCACCAATGTTAGTGGAGAGGTGCTTTGCTGGTCCTCAGCTGGAGTCGTAGGTTTTAAGGGGACAAAAAAAGGGACTCCTTTTGCTGCCCAAAAAGTGGCTGAGGATGTTGCTAAGAAAGCTCAGGAAAATTATGGGCTTCAAAGAGTAATTGCTGTGGTTAAAGGTCCGGGTTCCGGAAGAGAAACAGCTATAAGGACTCTGCAGGCAGCTGGACTTAAAGTGGTTGCTATAAGAGAGGCAACACCTATTCCTCACAATGGATGTCGTCCGCCCAAAAAGCGGAAGGTGTAGAAGGAGACACAGATGGGTATACAGATAGAAAGTAGATGCAAACGGTGTAGAAGATTAAATTATAAACTCTTTTTAAAAGGGGAAAAATGTTTTACCAACAAATGCGCTCTTGAAAAAAGAAAGTCAGCTTCAAAAATTCCGCCGCATAGAGTGTCTCAATATTCAAGGCAGCTTCGGGAGAAACAAAAACTGCGTTTCATATATGGGGTTACAGAAAATCAATTTAAAAGATACTATGAGAGGGCGGAGAAGGGGAGCGATGTGACCGGGGAGGAGCTGCTTCGCCTTTTAGAGCGAAGGTTGGATAATGTAGTATGGAGGTTAAGCTGGGCTTCTTCTCGTTCCCAGGCACGACAACTTGTTTCTCATGGGCATTTTGTGGTTAACGGACGTAAAGTTTGGACCCCTTCGTCCCTGGTTAAAGAAGGGGATATTATAGAGGCTGCTGAAAAAAGCAAAAAGATGGATTTGATAAAGCAGAATCTGCAATTATCCAACAGAGGAGTTCTTCCTGAATGGTTGGAAGTTACTACTGAATCCTTAAAAGCAGTTGTGAGAAGGCTTCCGCAAAAAGAAGAGTTGGAGCAAGATATTGATGTTACTCTTATTGTAGAGTATTACTCAAGAAGATAAATTGGTTAATTAATTTAATTTCAGCAAGTTTTAGAAAAATAAAAGGAGAAGCTTGTGAGGCAACTAATAAAGGCTGAAAAACTAAAAATTGAAAGGGAGAGTTTCTCCGATACCCATGGTAAATTTATAGTTGAACCTCTGGAAAGAGGATATGGTGTGACATTAGGAAATTCCCTGCGACGAATACTGCTATCTTCTATCCCCGGAGCAGCTGTAACTTCTATAAAAATAGATGGGGTTACGCATGAGTTTGCTACTTTGACAGGAATGAAGGAAGATGTTCTTCAAGTTATCCAGAATCTGAAAAAACTCAGAGTAAGACTTTATGTTGATGGAGAAAAACAAGCTCTAATTGATGGAAGAGGCCCCTTAGAAGTAAAAGCTTCCCATATTCAGGTGGATAGTGAAGTAGAAATTATGAATCCAGACCTGCACATTGCAACTTTAAACGATGAGAAAAGCAGGCTCTCCATGCAGATAAATATCTCTCCGGGAAGGGGTTATGTGGAGGCAGGTGAGAATAAGAAAGAAAATCAACCTATTGGAACTATTCCTATTGATTCTATATTTACACCTGTTCAAAAAGTTAAATATGAGGTTGTTCCTGCAAGAATTGGACGTAAGGCAAGTTACGATTGTTTAATTATTGAGATTTCCACTGATGGGACTATTGGAGCGGATGAGGCTTTATCCCATGCGGCGAGGATCCTGCAGGATTATGCCAGAATATTTATTCTTGAAGATGTAGAGGAGAAAAAAAAGCAGGAGTTTAAGAACAAGTTTTTACAGATGGGTGTTGAAGAGTTAAATCTTCCGACTTTAGCCTTAAATGCCCTCAAGGATGCAGGGATAAAAACTGTCCGCGATATTATCACCCGGGAGCCCAAGGAACTTTTGACCATCCACAATTTTGGTGAAAAATCTTTAGAGAAGCTGGAGAAAAAACTTGCTGAGCACAATCTAAGGTTAAAGGGAAAAGGACATGAGACATAGAAAGAAAAACAGGAAACTGTCACGCACCAAAGATCAAAGAAGAGCCCTTTTATCCAACCAGGTAAAGGACCTTTTGTTTAAAGAGGAAATCACTACCACACTACCCAAAGCTAAGGAAGCAGCTAAATTAGCAGAAAGAATGATCAGTTTGGCGAAAGACTCTTCACTCCACCATCGAAGATTAGTGTTAAGCGTTGTTAAAGATAAAGATACAGTCAGCAAGCTTTTCTCAATTATTGCTCCTCGATACCAAAACCAAAAAGGAGGTTACACTAAAATAGTAAAGTTGGGGTATAGAAGAGGAGACAATGCTTTGCTTTGCAAAGTTAAACTGGTTTAAAGATCGGTTCCTACAATTAGATGGCTAACATAAAGCTGGTTCTGGAATACGAAGGAACTAACTATTATGGATGGCAAATCCAACCGAATGTTCCTACCATAGAGGGAGAGCTACAGAATGCTCTTGCCAGAATTCTCAAGCAAAGGGTCATAATAACAGGTGCGGCCAGGACTGACCGGGGTGTTCACGCAAAAGGCCAGGTGGTAAGTTTTAAGCTTTCTCTATCTTTTCCTGTTTTTCAACTTATCCCGGCTCTAAACAGCGTTCTTTCTCCGGACATAAGGGTGAAGAGAGCATCTCAGGTAAAAAATGCCTTCCATGCGAGGCACAGTGCTCGCTACAAGATTTACCGGTACGTTATCTGTAATAATTTCGTTCTGCATCCCTGGCTGCGAAATTTTAGCTGGTGGGTTCCATTTCCTCTCAACTGCAAGTTGATGCAAGATGCTGCCTCTTATTTAATAGGTAGGAGGGATTTTTCTTCTTTTGAAAATAAAGGTAGCCCTTTCATGTCCCCGGTTAGATGTGTACAGAAGATAAAAATAAAAAAGCAAGGCTCGTTGATAACTGTATCAATCAAAGCTGATGCTTTTCTTTATAAAATGGCCAGAAATATTGCAGGAACACTGGTGGAGGTGGGAAGAGGCAGATTTTCTCCTCTGGATGTTCGTAATTTTCTTTTAACTAAAGACCGAAGAAAAGCCGGTCCAACCGCTCCTCCACAGGGACTTTTTTTATGGAGAGTGGGCTACGACAGGGACATTTTTGACAAAAATTCCTGGTAAGGTAAAATATAAAGTAGGAAAAACGATGGCTGAGGATTATTTATTACATAAGGTTGAGTCCACAATTCATCAATTTAATATGTTGTCTAAGGATAGCAGGATAGTGGTGGGCGTCTCTGGTGGTCCAGATTCTACCGCTTTGCTACATCTTCTTTGTCGTTTGAGGAAAAAATACAACCTAACACTCTTTGCTGCCCATCTTAATCATGGAATAAGGGCGATAGAAGCAAAAGAGGATGAAAAGTGGGTTAAAGTGTTTACCCGGGAACTTGAGGTTCCCTTAACTGTTGATGTCATGGATGTTCCTGTTTTAGCTAAAGAAAAAGGAGCAAGTCTTGAAACTGTTGCCAGAGAGGTAAGGTACAATTTTCTGGAGCATCTTGCCAGTAAGGTGCAAGCAGATAAAATAGCAGTAGGACATACAGCTTCTGACCAGGTAGAGACTGTTTTGATGAGACTGATAAGAGGAAGTGGCATTGATGGTCTTTCTGGTATTGCTCCGGTGAGAGGGAAAGTTATCCGTCCCCTTATTAGAACATTTAGATGGGAAATTGAGAAGTACTGTCAGATATATAATCTTTCTCCCAGGAAAGACTCATCAAATGAAGATGCTCAATTTTTACGCAATAAGATTCGACTGGAGCTTATTCCTTATTTATGCACTCATTATAATCCTCGAGTTGTTGAGGCTTTATATAGAAGCGCGGACCTTTTAGAGGTGGATAAGGATTTTTTAGATAAATTTACACAAAAGATTGAAAGAAAAATAATTAAGAAAAAGACTGGTAGAGAGATTGTAGTTAATGGCCGAACTCTTTTTAAGTTACATCTTTGTTTGCAGCGCAGAGTAATCAGACAAATTCTGGAGAAGTTGAAAGGTGACCTGGAAGGTATTGAATATTCCCACATTGAACAGATTTTAAATTTGAAAGAAGCTGAAGGTAGTAAATTGACATATCTTCCGGGCAAGCTAACGGTCTTGCGACAGTACGATGAGCTTATTTTGAAAAAGGGAGAGGAAAAATTATCCGCTTTTTTCAGTTACCTTAATGTACCTGGAGAAACCAAAGTACCTGAGCTTACTATGATTTTTAAAGCTAAGATTTTATCTAAACCACCAGCTCGTTTTCTCAAGAATTCTCATCAGGCTTTTTTTGATTTAGATAAAATTCCTGGTTCATTATATGTGTGTCCTCGCAGAGAAGGGGATAAATTTGTTCCCCTGGGGATGAAAGAAAAGAAAAAAATTAAAGATTTTTTTATAGATATGAAGGTGCCACGATTTGAGAGAGATAAAATCCCCATTTTATTCAGTGAAGGGGAAATTGTTTGGATTGTTGGTTACCGTATTGATGATAGATTTAAATTAAGCGAAGATAGCAAAAAAATATTACATGTAAAGGCTACCTCCTATGCTTAGAGAAGCGGAAGTGAAGAGAAAGACACAGGAAACCGAGGTTAGTTTATATTTAAATTTAGATGGCAGTGGAAAATCAAGTATTGATACAGGCTACCCCTTTTTTGACCATATGCTCAGACTTTTTTGCTGGCACGGGTTTTTTGATTTAAAAATTAAAGCTCAAGGGGATATTCAGGTAGACGAACATCATCTGGTGGAAGATGTGGGGATATGCCTGGGTAAAGCATTATCTAACGCTATCAGAGATAAAAGAGGAATCAAAAGATATGGCTGGTCATTAGTTCCCATGGATGATGTTCTTGTTTTATGTGCAGTGGATATAAGTGGTAGAGCCTCTATTAATTTTGATATAAAAAATAAGGTAAAAGATAGAATAATAGATTCTTTTAGAGATTTTTTTAAGGCTTTTTGCAACTTCGCCGGGATTACCCTCCATGTTGATGTTCTGTATGGTGGGGGATACCATCATGTTTTAGAAGGGATATTTAAGTCTTTCGGGATTACTCTGGATCAAGCTACGCAAATGGAAGAGCGAAGAAAAGATATTCCTTCAAGCAAAGGGTATATAGAAGAGGTGTAAATGCTGGCGGTGGTTCAAAGGGTTACTCTGGCATGCTGCACGGTGGAGGGAAAAATCGTAGGCAGGATAGGTAAGGGGTTTGTGGTTTTTTTAGCTGTAGGCAAAAGTGACACTCTAATGGATGCTTCCTGGATGGCAAAAAAAATTGTTAATTTAAGGGTTTTTGAGGATGAACATGACCATATGAATCTTTCACTTTTTCAGATAGGAGGAGAAATTCTTATTGTTCCAGAATTTACTCTTTATGGAGATTGCAAAAACTAATTAAGAGAGAAAAATGGCTAAGATGAGCGTTGGGTTTAAAATAGGTTCAACATCCTTAAAATTTGCTGAAATTGCACACGCAAAGGAGAAATACAGGTTAAGAAAATTAGGTGTAGAGAATTTCCCTTTTTCTGAAAAAGAGCAGCGTTATCTAAATAACATAAGTTTTCTTGCAGAAAAGATAAAAGAAATCATCCGCACTCATAATTTAAATCCGAGAAGAATTATTAGCGGTGTAGAGGGGGAATCAGTGGTTGTCAGGGTAATAAGAGTCCCCTACATGAAAGAAAGCGAGTTGCGTGAGGCTATAAAGTGGGAAGCGGAAGAACATCTTCCCTATCCCATGGAAGGGATAAGTTTAGATTACCATATCTTAAAAAAGGATTTACTGGGGTCTCAGGGGAAAGAGATGTCTGTTTTGCTGGTGGGGGTCAAAAGAGAAACAATAGATGAGCATCTCCAAATTTTTCAACAGGCAGGTCTTCGTCCAGCAATAATAGATGTGAACTCTCTTGCTCTTTATAACATATTCGGGAATATTAATAAAGGCAAAACAGAAGGTATTGCTCTTCTTAATATAGGACACTCTCTAACTCATCTTTTAGTTCTAAGTGAGGATTATCCTTTTCTGGTAAGAGACATAAAGTTTGGTGGAGATGACGTTGCTCGTTCTTTAATGCAGGCTTTTAATATAACTTATATACAAGCTGAAAATTTAAAAAAGGAAGGAAGTTTTACCGGGATAAGCAAACAATTAAACAGGGAAATAGGAGAAGAGGAGGTAGAAAGTATAATCAGAACTTCTTTGAGTGAGCTGGTAAAGGAGGTGGTTCGCTCTTTTGAATACTTTACCTCAAATAAAGGAGGTTCACCCGTCCAGAAAGTTATTCTTTCAGGTGGTTGCTCTCTAATTAAAGATATAGATAGTCTGTTATCCCAGGAACTGGAGGTTCCCGTGGAAATGATGGACCCCTTTGTTAATATTAATTACCAGAAAACAAAGTTTGAAAATTTTTTACCTCTACTTTCTTCTGTGTTTGCAGTACCTGTAGGTCTTGCACTGAGAAAGGTTTCTCATTATGATTAAGATTAATCTTTTACCATTGAGGATAAGGGAACAAAGAGAAAAAAGAGATTTTGTTATTTTCGTTGGTATATGCGCGGTTTGCGCTCTGGTTATTTGCTATCTTTTTTACTTATCTTTAAACCAAAGTGTTCATCCTCTGGAGGAGAAATTAACTGAGCTTAAAAATAAAATAACAGAACACCAGCCAACTCTTACGGAAATAGAAAGGATAAAGGCAGAAAATATTAAGCTTCAGGCACGTTTTAATGTTTTTCATGAAGTCGTAACAAAACAATCCTTCTGGCCAAGATTTTTTTACAGTATTTATCGCTCTCTTCCTGATACCATCTGGTTGGAGGAGATAAAAGGTGAGGCAGGGCAAAATTTTGTGGAAATTAAAGGCAAAAGTCTTAACAAAACTGTAGGTGTCGCTGAGTTTATAAAGAATCTGGAAAACTCTAAGCTTTTTTCTGAAATAGTATTTACTAAGTTTGCTCAGCAGGAGATGTTTGGCAGGGAGGTTATGTTTTTTCAGATTAGATGTTTTATCTCAAAAGATGGGGAGAGTAAATAGCTATGATATTAGGTATGAAAAGAAGGGTGCTTGTTGGTTTGGGTGTATTTTTAGGGGTAATGTGCATCTTTTATTTTTTATTTTACCTTCCTAAAGTTGAATATAAAAAAATTCTTAACACCAGGATTTCTCAAGAAGAAAGAAGGCTTGTTCAGTTAGCAAGAAGATTCCAAGAACTGGAAGAGCTGAGGAAAGATAACCGGAAGATGCTCCAGAACTTATCTTCTCTGGAGGAAAAAATTACGGGAACCCAGTCCTCTTTTCTCCACGAATTTGGGAAAACGGGTGGAGTTTATGGAATTGAGTATGTGAATATTATCCCTTTATCCAGTGTGCAGGAAGAGCATTATACCCGTACCCCGGTAAAAATTGACCTGTATGGAAGATACCATAATCTGGGAATGCTTTTATCTGACATAGCAAGGCGAGAAGGGCTCGGCTCTTTTACGGTGGACAGTGTCCTGTTACGGACCTCTCTTAAAGAAAAATACACCATAGAAGCCAATTTAGTTCTTTCTCTTTATAAGTATAAAAGCAGAATATCTTCAACGGGTGGAAGTGATACGTTTTCCCTGGAAACTATTTCTTCCGAAAACCCTGATAGGAGAATAAGATGAAGTCAGGATTAATTTTAGTTGGAGTGATAGTTTTCTTGTTTTTTCAAGGAGAAATAGTCTTCCCGCAGGATGCTCAAGAGCTATCTTTACCAGAAGTCTTTGAATATCCACCAGTCAAAGAAAGGGACCCTTTTTCCCCTTTAATTCAACCAGAAAAAAAACTTGAGGAAGAACCGGTAAAAAAAGAACCGATAAAAGAACCGGTAAAAGAACCAGAGAAAAAGCCTCTCCCGGTAATAACCAGGTCAGAGTATAAATTAGTGGGTATCATCTGGGATGCAAGAGGAAGTATAGCCCTGGTTGCTAGGGGAGTGAATACCTGGTTGGTAGAAGAAGGGATGACTCTTGATGGTTTGAAGGTAGCCCGAATAGAGGCAGAAAAGGGCGAAGTCATACTTGTAGGGGAAGATAAAATAATTAAGTTGAACATGTTAGAGATTTAAAGGAGGAAAACGAAAATGA
>JACUUP010000043.1 GCA_014859225.1 Candidatus Aerophobota bacterium | reverse complement strand
GTTGACTTTTGCTCTCCCATACATTAAAATTAAAAAACATTGCATAACCACAATAGCCACATTGAGAGGAGAGTAGCAGTGAAGATAAACAAAGAACTTCTGCAAATGGCTAAGAGGGTCAGGCAGGCAAGTATAATCCTCGCAAATATCTCATCCCGGGAAAAAAACGCTGCCTTAGAAAAGATGGCAGATGAGCTAGAAACGAATGCGGAAAAAATAAAAAAGGAAAATAAAAAGGACCTGGAGGAGGCAAAAAAATCTGGTTTATCCTCGGCTCTTATTGACAGACTTACCTTAAATGAAAAAAGAATTGCCGATATGTGTGAAGCTCTACGCAATATTGCCGCCCTTGATGACCCCATCGGGAAAATTGAAAGAATGTGGAAAAGACCTAACGGACTTTTAATGGGAAAAATGGTTGTTCCCTTAGGGGTTATTGGAATAATCTATGAGGCAAGACCAAATGTAACTGTGGATACAGCGGGTCTTTGTCTTAAAGCAGGAAATACCGTTATATTGAGGGGAGGCTCTGAAGCCATCAGGTCAAACTCTTGTTTAGTAGATATACTGACCCATGCTTTAAAAAACACTGCCATCCCCGAGGATAGCATACAGCTTATAAGAGATACATCAAGACAAATAGTAAATGAGATGCTTACCTTAGATGATTATATAGATGTTATTATACCCCGGGGAGGCGAGAGTTTAATTAAAGCAGTTAGCAAAAACTCTACTATACCGGTTATAAAACACTACAAAGGAGTCTGTCATACCTTCGTTGACTCAGAGGCAAACCTGAATATGGCAGAGAGAATCTGTTTTAATGCCAAGGTCCAGCGTCCTGGTGTATGCAATGCAATGGAAACCTTGCTGGTAGATAAAACCATAGCAAAGTCCTTCCTCCCCGGAATGCTTCAAAGATTTCAAGAAGCAGGGGTAGAGATAAGAGGCGATGAAAGAGTTAGAGAGATTGTTTCAGGAGTAAAAGCAGCCACAGAGGAGGATTGGTTTACAGAATACCTTGACCTTATACTTTCTGTCAGGGTAGTTGAAGGATTAAAAGAGGCTATCTCACACATCAATTTTTACGGTTCACACCACTCTGATGCCATAGTAACGGAAAATTATTCCAAAGCCAAAAAATTTCTCCAGGAAGTTGACTCAGCAGCAGTATATGTCAATGCATCTACCCGATTTACCGACGGAGGCGAGTTTGGTATGGGTGCAGAGATAGGAATCTCTACCCAGAAACTCCATGCAAGGGGTCCCATGGGAATAGAAGAGCTTACCTCCCGCAAATTCATCATCCTGGGAGAAGGACAGATAAGGGAATGAAATTGCAAATTATCAGGATAAGCTCACCAGAAAAACAAACTCAACAAATAGAAAAAAGCCTGCAGGTTTTAAGAGAGGGCGGGATGTTATGTTTGCCTACGGATACTGTGTACGGACTGGCAATAGATGCTCATAATAAAAATGCGGTGGAGCGTATTTACCAGCTTAAGCAAAGGTCCAAAGAAAAACCTCTCATTCTTTTTCCCAAAGAGCACACTGTGTTAGTCCATCTGACAAAAAAAATTCCACTTTGTGCTCTGAAGCTTATCTCATATTTTTGGCCAGGGCCTTTAACTATTATATTCCAATCCAGCACTCAAGCTCCCCGCTGCCTTATTAGTGAAGAAGGAAAAATAGGGATGAGAATTCCCAATCATCCTGTCCCAAAAAGAATATCTCAGGAAACTAATATTCTTTTAGCCACGACAAGTGCCAATTTATCAGGAGAGGTGGCACCAGTTGAGGTTGAAAAACTATCCCCGAAAATTAAAGAGGGGGTAGATTTAATCATTGATTCAGGAAAAACCTCTATAGGGAGAGAATCAACCGTAGTGGATGTAACGGGCAAAAACCCTCAAATACTTAGAGAAGGAAGTATCTCCGGAGATGATTTAGAAAAAGCTCTGGATAAGCCAACAAATATCCTCTTTGTTTGCACGGCTAATATGTGTCGCAGTGTAATGGCAGAGGCTATTTTAAAGAGTTTTTTAACCCGCAGAAACTATGATAAAGTCAAGGTAGCATCAGCTGGTATTCATGCACTTGCCTTTTTTGCTCCTTCAGGCACTACAATACAAACAATGAAAAAAAGAGGGATTGATGTTAGTTCATATTTTAGCTCTCCGCTGACATCTGAGGTTGTTGGAAGCTCAGATGTAATTTTTGTCATGGAAAAAAAACACCAGCAGCACATACTACAATTTTATCCTGAGGCTGCCAATAAAATCTGGCTTCTTAAGAAGTTTTCTCGTGGAAAAGATGAAGAGGTCCTGGATCCAACTGGAGCATGCGAGGAAGCTTACCAGGAAACAGCCTGTGAGCTTGAGGAAGAGATTAAAAGAATAATGGAGAGGATATTTGAGGAATAACCATGATATTAGACCTTCCTGGGATGATTATTTCATGCAGATAGCTCATCTGGTGGCAAAACGTTCAACCTGCTTGCGCAGAAGAGTAGGGGCAGTTATTGTGCGGAATAAAAGAATCCTTTGCACAGGATACAATGGAGCCCCCCGCGGAATGACTCACTGCAGCGAGATGGGATGCCTTAGAGAAAAGCTAAATATTCCGTCGGGACAGCGCCATGAGGTCTGCAGAGGACTTCATGCTGAACAAAACGCCATAATTCAGGCAGCTCTTTATGGAATCAGCATTAAAAATTCTGTCCTTTACTGCACTCATCAGCCCTGTATGAGCTGCAGCAAAATGATTATTAATGCAGGCATAAAAAAAATTACTTTTCAGGGAGATTATCCTGATACTCTGGCACAGGATATATTAAGAGAGGCACAGGTTGAGCTAACAAAATATGGAGAGAAAAAATGTCTGAAGATGCCTTAAAAAAGATAGAGGAAAAAGAAAAGCAAGCTGAGGTATATATAAAAGAAGCTGAAAGAGAAAAAGAGAAAATTCTAACAGAAACCGGGCGGGAAGCTGACCAAATTATGGACGAAGCAGAAAGGCAAGCAAAAGAAGAGATAGAAAACTACCAAGAAAAAGCCCAGTCAAGAATAGACAAAGAAATTGAAAAAATAAAAAAAAATGCAAAAGAGGAAAAAGAGAAAATTAAAAAAAGGACAGAGCAAAAGGGTGAGGTAGAAGCTCTGGACTATATTTTAAAAGAAGCCAAAAAGATGTGGAAACAAGTATAAATAAAGTAAGGAGAAATTTATGGCCATTGCAGATATGACAAAAGTCCTGCTGATAGGAGAGAAGGACCTCAGAGACAATGTGGTTAAGAAGTTGGCAGAGGTAGGTATCTTCCAACCTTCGCCCCTTAATAGTAAAAAAGGTCCCAATCTCTTTAAACTCTCAGAAGTTAAAAGAGAGCCACTGCAGGATAATTTAAATAAAATAGAACGGGCTATAAATTTTCTCAACAGATTTGAGGAAAAAAAATTTGACCTTGGTCTTTTTCCCAGCAAGCTCATCATTGAGCAAGGAGAGTATTCCCGCTGGATAAAAAACTCTAAATGGGAAGAGAGCTGCAAAAGATGCAGCGAGATAGAAGAAGAGGTTGAAAAAATAAAAGAGCAAATAGGTGTCCTGCAGGACAACTACAAAAATCTCTTACCCTGGAGAAAAATTTCTTTCCCCTTAAAAAAGTTAGAAACCTTAAAGTATATAGCTTTTCAGTTAGCAATAATTCCCTCGGAGGAAAAAGATGTGTTGCAGGAGGAGGCTAAAAAACAGGCTTGCTATGTATGGCTCCTGGAGGAGATGGGAAGAAAAGTCTATGTTTTATTAATTTTCCTTAAAGAACAACGACCGAAGATAGAGAAAATGCTGCAAAAATTTAAGGGAGAAAAGGTAACCTTAAGAGAAGATGTAGCTCCTTCAGTTAAAATGCAAAAAATAAGAGTCAAGCAAAATGACCTGCAGAAAACAAAAGAGAAAATACTAAATGAGGCAAAAGAGCTGGCTAGAGAAAAAACGAAACTGATGGTAGTATATGATTACTTTTATGATGTGCTTAAAGAAAGAGACGTCTACTCTAATACAGGAATGAGCAGGTATACATTCTGCCTTGAGGGTTGGATTAGAAAAGAAGATATTCCATCACTGAAAAACGCTCTAAAAAGCTTCCCCCGGGTAGAGGCTGTAGTGACAAAACCAGAAAGAGAAGATTTACATAAAATCCCTGTTGCCCTTTCTAACCGTAAGATATTTAAGCCTTTTGAACTTATCACCGAGTTATATGGACTTCCCCGATATGTGGAGATAGACCCCACTCCTCTTCTCGCCCCCTTCTTTGCTGTTTTTCTGGCAATCTGCCTCACCGATGGAGGTTACGGCATTCTCATGGCTATTTTAGCCTTTTTAATCCCCAGGAAAATACAGGTAGGAGAAGGAGGGAAGAAACTTTTTTCCATGCTATTTATATCAGGGCTTGTAACTATAGTGGTTGGAGCACTTACCGGTGGAATATTTGGCATTCAGCTTCAAGAGCTTCCTGCTGCCCTTGCCCCTTTAAAGAAGCTAACTTTGATTAATCCTATGCAAGAGCCTATGGTGTTTCTGGTAATTGTTCTTATGCTCGGTGTGGTGCATCTTCTAACTGGAATAATCCTGGAAATGAAAGATAATTTAAGAAAAGGTAAGATTAGCGCGGCTTTTCTTGATCAGTTTTCCTGGGTCATCCTGATTATAGGACTTTTACTTGCCGCAGTTCCTTTTGGTAAGGGCTTTTTTTCAGGGGAGACTGGCTCTTCTGCCACAGGCTTATCTCTAACTTTATCCCCCTCTCAGTTTCTCATCCTCTGGAAAGATATGCCGATTTACTCAAAAGTAGGCTCAATCCTTGCTATAGGGGGAGCAATAACACTTTTTGTCTTTACGGGCAGAAAAAGCAAAAATATTGGGAAAAGATTAGCAAAAGGAGCCTATGAAATATATGGAATAATTCAGATCTTTGCCGATGTTCTATCATATTCCCGTCTTCTGGCTTTGGGACTTGCCACCAGTGTAATAGCTACGGTGGTAAATACCATAGCTGGAATGGCAGGGGGAATACCCATACTTGGTCCGGTAGCCATAGTTTTCATCCTAATCCTTGGTCATATAGGTAATCTTTTAATAAATACTTTATCTGGCTTTATCCATACTTCCCGCCTTCAGTTTGTGGAATTTTTTACCAAATTTTACGAGGGAGGCGGTCAAAAGTTTGAACCTTTAAAAAGAGAAGGAAAGTACACCATAATTAAAGAAACTCTAAAACAAGCGTGAATTACAAAACTCAAACCAAAAGGGGAAATATGCTAAAATTTGGATTTTACCTTCCCACGCGTGTGCATTTTGGCCCGGGTGCAGTTCAGCAGGTAGGCAAAATAACAAGACTTTATGGAAAAAGAGCTTTCGTAGTTACAGGTAGAAGCTCGGCTAAAAAACTTGGTTTTTTACAGATTATTGAAAAAAAGCTTAAAGAAGAGAAGATTGAACCTTTCTTTTTTCAAGAAGTAGAACCAAATCCCTCTATAGATACCATTGAGAAAGGAGTAGAGCTTTTTAATAAACAAAGATGTGACGTGATAATTGGCCTGGGGGGAGGAAGTCCCCTTGATGCTGCTAAGGTTATTGGTGTATTAATTAAAAACCCCCCTCCTTTATCTTATTATTTCGGTAAAAATAAGCTGAAAAATAATCCTCCTCCCTTCATCGCTCTTCCAACTACCTCGGGAACAGGAAGCGAGGTAACTCCCTATGCTGTTGTTACAGATACTCAAGAAAAGCACCATCCAAAGAAAATAATAGCTGATGCTCGCATTTTCCCTGAGGAAGCTCTTTTGGACCCAACCCTCACCCTCTCTCTATCCCCAACCCTGACCTCAGATACAGGAATAGATGCTCTTTCCCATGCAGTGGAAAGTTTCCTCTCTAAGAGGTCTTTTCCTTTAAGTGAAACTTTTGCCCTGGAGGCAGTAAGAATAATCGGGAAATACCTTCCCCGAGCTATCAGTCATCCCCGGGATATTGAGACACGAAGCTACCTTATGTATGCATCTTTGCTGGCAGGTATATCCATAGCTCAAACCGGAGCCACTTTGCTGCATGCCATGGGGTATCCTTTAACATCAAGTTTCAATATTTCCCATGGAAGAGCTAACGCTATCCTTTTCCCCTGGTTCTGGGAGTATAGTTTCCCGGGAAATCCGGAAAAATTTTTTAAGATTATTACCACATTGATGGAGGAGGCAAAAGAACATCAAGCAAAGAGGGCAAAGGAAAGTGCTCTTCTTTTAAAAGAATTTTTGCAAACCTGCGGCTCCTTGCAAAACATGGATATTAAAGTGCCCGAAGAGGACTTATACAGGTTTGCTGGAGAAATAGTAGAAAATAAACAAAGATTAGCTGTTAGTCCAAAGGAGCTCAGTTTTGAGGAAGTCCTTACTATATACAAAAAAGCCCTACTTATATGAGACCCTGTGAAAAGGCGGGGTCAGGTCTTGCAATATCACATAATAAAAATTATACTTTAGATAACTAACATGTTTTATGTCAAACGTTCAAAACCTAATTAATCACCATTGAAAATGTGATATTGCAAGACCTGACCCCATTATTCATTATCTGCTTGACAGTAAGATAAGCTCTGCTATCTTACTTACAAAGCCATGAACAACATAAATAAAAATTTACACATTCATACGGTAACAGAAATTACTGCCTACATCAAAGGAGTGATGGAAAAGGATATCCAGCTCCAGGATATCCTCATTAAAGGGGAGATTTCCAACTATAGAATCCCCGGCAGGCACCTTTATTTTTCTCTTAAAGATGCTGGAGCACTTCTTCCCTGCATAATGTTTGAGGATAGATTGCAAAATCTGAAATTTGACCTTACAAATGGCCTGGAGGTTGTAGCACGGGGAAGCATCGGTGTTTACTCTCCTCAGGGTAGATATCAACTATATGTTGATGAACTTTTCCCCATGGGCAGAGGACTACTTTACCTTGCCCTGGAAAAATTAAAAAAAGAACTCATGCAAAAAGGCTATTTTGACAGTGCACATAAACTCACTTTGCCTTTTTTGCCCCGGAGAATTAGCATAGTAACTTCTCCTAATGGAGCGGCTATAAAAGACATCTTTAAGGTGCTTGATACAAGATTTCCCAATTTGGATATAACTGTTTCTCCCTGCAGGGTTCAGGGAGAAGAGGCTCCAGCAGAGATAGCTCGGGCAATTGAAAATCTAAACCAGTACGCAAAGGTAGATGTGATAATTGTAGCAAGAGGCGGAGGCTCAATGGAGGATTTATTTGCTTTCAATGATAAGGTAGTAGCTGATGCTATTTACAACTCCCGCATACCTATAATTACCGCCATAGGACATGAGATTGACCAAACCATAGCCGACCTTGTAGCTGATAAAAGCGCTCCCACACCCTCAGCTGCCGCACAACAGGTGGTACCGGCAAAAGATGAGCTTGTATGGCAACTTTTGGAGAGAAGAAAAAAACTCAAAAATCTTGTAATAAGAAGAAAAGAGTATCTGGAGGGAGAAATTGCCAAATTTAAGAAACTCCTGCAGGCAAGACATCCCCAAAAGCGTATCCTGGAGCTAAAACAAAGAGTGGATGAGTATTACAGAAGGATGCGTGATTACATAAGGGTAAACCTGCAAAATAAAAAAAATAATCTTTTGCAGTTAAACCAGGATTTTATTCAGCTCTCACCTAACAGCAAGCTAACTTTGTACAGAGAAAAAACAAAAAGTGCAAAAGAGAGGTTAATCCAGCTAAGCCTAAGAGAGCTGGAAAGAAAATGCAATAAACTCGTTTACCTGAAAAACAAGGTAGAGACTTTATCTCCATATTCCATGCTCAAGAGGGGCTACAGCATATGCTTAAAGCTACCCGGCTTACAAGTGGTTACAAAACATACCCAGGTTAAACAGGGAGATAAAATCAAGGTAAAATTATACAAGGGTGCCCTTCAAAGCCAAATTTATAAAATGGAGGAGAGATAAAAGATGAATTTTGAAGAAGCTATGCAAAAATTAGAAAAGATAACACAGGAACTTGAAGAGGGAAACCTCCCTCTTGAGGAATCTTTAAAAAAATTTGAACAGGGTATGGACTTCATCAATTTTTGTGAAAAAAAACTGGAGGAGGTGGAAAAAAGAATAAGGGTTTTAATAAAAGAAGAGGGCAGGTTAAAACTGGAAATCCCCCAATCAGTTAAAGAAAAAAAAGAAAAAGGGCAGGAAGATATAGAAATAAACGTGGAAAACGGACTTTTATTTGAAGAAAACGACCACAAATGATTGTTAGCAGTGTTAGCTTACTTTTAACAAGCAGGCTCCTCTGGGCTGTAGCCTCAGCCTGGGTCATAGCTCAGGCACTTAAAATAGTCTTTAGCTTTTTAGAAGAAAAAAAAATAAACCTGCACCGTTTTATTGAACCTGGCGGAATGCCTTCATCGCATGCAGCAATGGTAACAGCCCTGCTCATTGGGACGGGGATAAAAGAAGGTATTCCTTCCACAATTTTCATTGTAACATTAATCTTTTCACTGGCAATAATTTACGAGGCTTTAGGGGTGCGCAGAGCGGTAGGAGAGCAAGCTGAGATATTAAACCAAATTATAAGAAAAATGGCCCGGGAAGGTAAAATTAAATCTCAAAATGAACAGGAGCAAAGATATCTAAAAGAAACCCTCGGGCACAGTCCCCTGGAAGTTGCTGTGGGTTCAATTATCGGATTAATAATAGTCTTGATATGGTTGGCATAATATGATTAAAAAGATAGGAATAACTCTCAACCCCACCAAGCAGGATATACTTGAGAGGACAGAATCTATTATAAGATGGCTAAATAAAAGAGGGATAAAAGTTCTTATCTTAGATTCTGTTGCCGCGCAGGGCTATCTTATAAAAATGCACACCCCTGTTGAAAAAATAAGTAAGGAGGCTGAACTTATCATTTCCCTGGGGGGTGATGGAACTTTATGCAGATGCGCCAGAATATTCTCACCCGCCGGGATTCCCATATTAGGAGTTAATATGGGAGGACTTGGATTTTTAACCGAGACTCCTATTGATGAATTTGAGGAGAGTTTTGAAAAGCTTCTATCAGGTGAATATACAATAGAGCAAAGGATGATGCTGCAAAGCAGAATAACCCATGGAAACTTCAAAAATAAAAGTAAAAGCTTTTCCGCCTTAAACGATGTTGTTATAAGTAAAAGTTCTCTTCCCCGGATAGTTTCTTTGAAAACTTTTGTTTGTGGGGAATTTGTAACTACCTATTCAGCGGATGGTCTTATAATCTCCACTCCCACTGGCTCCACCGCATATTCTCTGTCTGCGGGTGGCCCGATTGTTGAACCTTGCCTGAATGTAATAATTCTTGCCCCTATATGTGCACACACCTTATCGGTAAGACCGTTAATTATTTCTGAAAAAGAGACTATAAAAGTTGTTCCCCTTGCCCCGGCTGAGGATATCTTTTTTACCATTGATGGACAGGAAACTCATCCCGTAAAGGAAGAGGAAGCTGTGGAAGTGAAAAAAAGTCCTTACCCGGCTAAACTGGTAAGATTTAAGGAAAAATCCTTTTTTGAAATACTTCAAACAAAGCTTGGATGGAGTGGGATAACCTACAAAGCCAACGAGAAAGAGTAAATGAAGCAAACCTTCATCTTAGCTCAAAAATCCTTCCGCGGGAATTTAAGAAATAAAATCTTTGTTACTTTTTTTATATTTGCCATGCTCCTTGTTCTCGTATCTATCTTATTTGAAGCTCTAACCTTTACCGCAAAGTTAAAAATCATCAAAGATGTTGGAATGGCTGGTGTTTCTATTTTTTCTGCTTTAATAGCTATCTTTTTGTCGGGAGAAGCTATTGTAGGGGAAATGGAGAGAAAAACTGTATATACTCTATTATCAAAACCGGTAGACAGGAAAGATTTTATCCTGGGAAGTTTCTTAGGAGTAGTCCTCACAACAGGAGTTGCCATTTTAATAAGTGGAGGGGTCCTGCTTTTTTTAATTTACGTAAAACAAGGCTTTCTTGAATCTGGACTTTTTTTAGCACTCATTTTTATAGGGTTAGAAATTACGGTTATAACGTCCATAGGTATCATGTTCTCCAGTTTCTGCTCATCTTCCTTAACCTCCAGTTTTCTGTGTTTTCTTGTATACATTCTGGGACATTTAAACACCCAGCTGAGCATTATGGCAAAAATGGTGGAAAGCAAAATAGTAAAAACTCTTATCAGTTTTGCTCGCTGGGTTTTGCCCAATCTTGAGTATTTTAACATCCGGGAAAAAATCGTGCAGGGTCAGCTTATACACCCAGAATATACCGCAAGAGTAGTCCTTTACACTTTTTTTTACAGTGCAATATGTTTAACTATTGCCTGGATTATTTTTAAAAGAAGAGAGTTGTAATGTAGCGTTATAAAAAAGGAGCAGGGGATGCAAAATGAAAAAACATATCACCTGATAATTATTGGGGCAGGACCTGCAGGACTTTCAGCTTCTATTTATGCCCGAAGAGCCGGTATAAATGCTCTTCTTTTAGAAAAACTTATCCCGGGAGGACAGATTCTCACTTCAGAAAAAATTGAGAACTATCCGGGATTTCCTCATGCTGTATCAACCCAAGAGCTTATCTCAAGAATGGTA
>JACUUP010000001.1 GCA_014859225.1 Candidatus Aerophobota bacterium | reverse complement strand
TGAGAGCCCATTTTAGAATTTTTGATTAAGCAGGAACTTTAGTTGACAGAGGGAGATTTTCAAGTAGTATTATTTAGGAAATTTCAAAATTTCACTCCTGAGGAATCCAAATGTCTGATTTTGTTCACCTGCATACCCATAGCGAATTTAGCCTTTTAGACGGAGCCTGTAGTATTTCTCAACTTATTGAACGAGCTTATCAGTTGAATATGCCGGCTCTCGCTTTAACCGACCATGGGAATCTGTTTGGAGCAATAGAGTTTTATCAAAAGGCATACAAAAGGGGACTGCACCCAATTATAGGTTGCGAAGTATACGTAGCTCCCGAGTCTCGTTTCAAGAAGAGAAGAACAAAGGGAGAAGATACCTCGTACCACTTAACCTTGCTTTGCAGGGATAAAACGGGTTACCAAAACTTAATGGAACTTGTGAGTAAGGGATTCCTGGAAGGTTTCTACTACAACCCGAGAGTTGACAAAAAACTGCTTTCCGAATTTAGTGAGGGGCTCATAGCTCTTTCAGGATGTATAAAGGGTGAGATTCCCTCACTCCTGATAAAAGGTGATATTGAGAAAGCCTTTAAGGTTGCAGGGGAGTTTAGAGAAATTTACGCTGATGATTTTTATCTTGAAATTCAGGCTAATGGTTTAGAGGAACAGGAACTTGCCAATAGTAAACTAAAAGAAGTGGGCAAAAAACTTTCTATTCCTCTTGTAGCTACTAATGATGTTCATTATATACAGCAAGAGGATGCTAAGGCTCAAGAGGTACTTATCTGTATTCAGACAGGAAAAACTCTGGAGGATACTTCCCGTCTCAAGTTTTCTTCTTGCGAACTTTACTTTCGTTCTGCTGAGCAAATGTTAGAAGCCTTTAACTTTGATAAAGAATTTATCTATACTTCTGGAGAAATTGCCAGAAAGTGCAATTTATCTCTAAAAGAGGAAAAGATATATCTTCCTCTTTACCATCCTCCCAAAACTTATACGCTGACAGAGTATTTAAAAAAGCTCTGCGAAGAGGGTTTAGTTAAACACTACTCTAATATTTCCAGAGAACTCAGAGAAAGATTAAATTACGAACTTGATGTTATCTTCAGCATGGGATATGCCAGTTATTTTCTTATAGTATGGGACTTCATCCGTTATGCTAAAGAAAAAGGTATACTCGTTGGGCCGGGTAGAGGCTCGGTTACTGGTTCTCTTGTTGCCTATCTTCTCGGTATAACAGAGATTGACCCTCTAAAGTACGGTTTGATATTTGAAAGATTTTTAAATCCAGAAAGAAAAAGCCTGCCCGATATAGATATAGATATCCAGGATGAACGAAGAAGTGAGGTGATTGAATATGTAAGGGAAAAATACGGAGGGGAAAACGTTGCTCAGATAATTACTTTTGGAACAATGGCTGCTCGTGCAGCTGTGCGCGATGTAGGAAGAGTCCTGGGTATGCCCTATACTGCTGTGGACAAAATTGCCAAGTTAATTCCTCCCAACGCCAGGCTAAAAGAAACCCTGAAGGAAAATGAAGAAATTAAAAACCTTATAGCCAGGGATAGTCAGATACAGTCTTTGTTTGAGATTGCCCAGAGGGTTGAAGGCTTAACAAGGCACGCCTCCACCCA
Organism: Candidatus Aerophobota bacterium; assembly: GCA_014859225.1. Classification (GTDB taxonomy): domain Bacteria; phylum Aerophobota; class Aerophobia; order Aerophobales; family B3-G15; genus Kmv34. The sequence continues at coordinate 44,832 of JACUUP010000001.1, read as the reverse complement.
TGCAGCAGGATTGGTAATAGCTCCTGACAGGCTAACCCGCTACACTCCTCTTTATCGGACTAACAGGAATGAAATTACTACCCAGTATGATATGCATTCCCTTGAGAGTATTGGTCTTCTTAAAATGGATTTTTTAGGATTAAAGACTCTCAATGTGATTAAAGAAACACTTGAGCTCATTGAAAGCTGTAGAGCTGAAAAGGTTAGTTTAAAAAATATCTCCCTTGATGATAAACCTACCTATGCAATGCTATCTCGTGGAGAGACCCCGGGTGTTTTTCAGTTAGAATCAAGAGGTATGCAGGACCTTTTAAAAAGATTAAAACCGGAAAAGTTTGAAGACATCATCGCTGTGCTTGCTCTTTACCGACCAGGTCCTTTGCAAAGTGGAATGGTTGATGATTTTATAACCAGAAAGGTTGGTAGAAGTGAAGTAGAGTATCTTCATCCTGGATTAGAACCTATCCTAAAAGAAACCTACGGGGTTATACTCTATCAGGAACAGGTTATGAAAATTGCCAATGAACTTGCTGGTTTTAGCCTGGGTGAGGCTGATATCCTCAGAAGAGCTATGGGAAAGAAGATACCTAAACTTATGGAAGAGCAGAGGGAAAAATTTATAAGAGGGGCAGTGCAAAGAGGAATTTCTCCCCGGATTGCAGAGAAAATATTTGAACTTATGGCACATTTTTCCGGGTATGGATTTAATAAATCCCATTCAACAGGATATGCTTTAATTTCCTACCAGACAGCATATCTAAAAGCCAGCTATCCGCTTGAGTTTATGGCTGCTCTTTTAACTTCAGAGAAAGACAACACGGATAAGTTAACTTTTTATATAAATGAGTGCAGGCGTATGGGAATTGAAGTTCTTCCTCCTGATATAAATGAGTCTGGGGACAATTTCATAGTAACAGAGAGTAAGATACCTGCTACCTCTCGTGCAAGTTCGGGAAAGATAAGATTCGGTCTAACTGCCATAAAAAATGTAGGAGGAGCTGCTATAGCATCTATTATCCAGGAAAGAGAAAAAGGGGGGAAATTTACCTCAATTTTCCAGTTTTGCCAGAGGGTAGACCTCAGAGTTGTAAATAAAAAAGTTCTTGAGAGTCTTGTGAAATGTGGAGCTTTTGACTGTCTTCCTGGCTATCGTTCGCAAAAATTAGCAGTAATTGAGGATGCTATAGAAAATGCGGTAAAGATGCATAAAGAAAAAGAAAGAGGGCAACTTTCTCTTTTTGGTGATAAAGCAGCCGAAGCCAAAATAGAGCTACCACAGATTAAAGAGATATCCCGCTCTAAAAGATTAAATTGGGAAAAAGAACTTTTAGGAGTATACCTATCCGGGCATCCCCTGGATGGATGCCAGAGGAGAATAGCCGCCTGCTCTACCCATTCAACAGACAAGTTAAGTAAACTGGAGGATGGAAGAGAGGTAAAAACAGCCGGGGTTGTAAGTGCTGTATCCTCAAAGAAAGACAAAAGGGGCCAACCCATGGCTTTTTTCACCCTTGAGGACCCTCACTCAGATGTAGAGGTGGTCGTTTTTTCCAAAGTGTATGAAACTTGTTCTTCTTTTGTGAAGGAAGGAGAGCTGGTAATTGTTGAGGGCAGAATAGATGCGGCAAGTGAGCCTCCCAAAATTATAGCTGAGCGTATCCTTTCGTTTTCCACCATAGAAAAAAGGGATGGTAAGTTTTACATTAGAATTGGTCCGGAAAACTGGGAAAAGCACAAATTGAAAAAGATAAAAGAGACTCTGGAGGAAAGAACGGGTGAAAATTCTGTGTATCTTCAATTCAAGAATGACAATGGGGAAAGTTTACTCATTCAATCAAAATCCTTAAAAGTAGATTTTTCCGAAGAACTTATCGCTCAGGTGGATAAACTAATAGGGGAGGGAAGCTGCTGGATAGAGTAAGTGGGTGCTACTCTCCTATAGCCTTGCGGCTACATGGGTTGTGCAGTGACAGGCGAGACGCCTGTCCTACGGAATAGGTGAATCCTAACTTATTACAATCATTTTTTGTCAATATCCACTAAAGCATGCATAGCATATAGGTGTCTCGCCTGTTATGCTATGCTCTCGGAGTTTTCTTATTCATTATTGTTCTATTCTTTCCTGATTTCTCTTCTAATAGCTTTTGCATTACGATAAACAGAGCCTATAGCAAAAAGCACTATTCCCTGAACTATCATATGTTCGGGCTTTCCTCCCCTACCATTAGATTATCTCCTTGTATAATATGTTATGTATAGTTTTTGTTGTTTGTTCTCCCGAAGTCGATGGCGCCTAACGGCTCCGAGTGTATCTGAATTTCCTCAAAGAGGGAATTTGGGCAGAGGTGCCAAGCGCCGTAGCCAGATACGGTCTTTATAGTTATACGCTGTTCCGCCGTCATTCCTCAAAATCAATCCATCCATTTCTTTCATCAAAAATCACCCGAAATTTATCAAATATGTCCATTCTTCCCATAAGCATCGGTATTTCTTCAACTAATCCCCACGCTATCCTTATTTTCAGCCTTTTGCCATTCAACACCAAAGAGACCTCCTTGAGAATATAAGAAACTCCTGCTCCTGAAACTCCTTTAATCTCCTGGATAGCATCTTCTTCCTCTTGCTTAAAACCAAGTGCCCTGCCAAAACGAAAAGGTATCATTGAAACGTCAGCACCTGAATCTATGTACATTGGTATTTCCACGGCAAAACTATCATTTTCCAAAATTACCTCTGCTAGAGGGCGAAGAACGATTCCTAAGTTACTTCTTTCTTCTCTGAATCTTTGACGTATCATAGCACTAGTACCCTTTCCTCGGGCACTTTCGCTATAAAGGGTCTTTCGTGAGGATATTCTCGCCGCACCCTATCGAGCATTTCCTCGATATTCTCACCCTTTGCTACCACCTCACCATTCACAATGATCACGTATTTATTCTCTAACCCCTTTTTATCGAGTGCTATATATGCATCGAAATTTTTACCCATGGCTCTATCTCCTTTACATTAAAAATTCTGTCTTTCACTAAATTCGTAAACCAGCTTTATTGCACTATTTCCAAGTACACTGCGTCCCTTTTTGTTCTCCTATGTCAAGTTTTGAGATGGCATCCAGAGGAAGATTCTACGATAAAAAGCAAAAGAGGTGGCGTCATAAGTTTCTCTGTCCTATCCGTGCATCGAAGAAGTTCGCTAAAAAGCAACCTTATTGTCCTCGGTTCCACCCTATCTTTATTTTTAAAGTTGGGGACAAGATTTCTGAAAGATTTTATTCTGGTTAGCTTTATTATGGAAAGCAAAAATATAACTCTTAGGGGAGAAAGTTTCAATAATTTACAGCTCATCCTTAATTTCTTTGCCCGGAAATTTTTCATGAAAATACCTTTTTACATTTTCCAAGCTATTGCTATGGAACTCATTTTCTGTATCCGGGCGAGCTTTAAGCTACTCGTATCTTCTTTCGCTACTTGTGGTAAGGTAAAACAATTTCTGAGCGGGGCAACCTAATTACATCTTGAAGAAGAGCGCATCTGTATAGCACTGCAAACTATTCTACCTTCTTTTTTAAAAATGTCAAGCAACTTGTACAGCAAACTCCTCCTGTGTGGTGACAGGCGAGACGCCTGTCCTACTGTATTTATTTTAAAGTCAGGGATAAAATTCTCTATGCCTAACTTCCCGAATACGAATTGTGCACCTCTTGTTATAGGTCGTGCACCACTTTTTCCACCTCTTTGGCTTGCATTTTAATGTGCCTCCATAAACTCAGATTTTTCTCTTTTGCTTCTTCGGAAAGCAATTTTCTCGCTATATGAACCTGTTGTAACGCAAAATCACCTGGAAATTCCTTTTCAACATCTCTCTTTATTTTCATTATTTTTTTTTCTTTCATTTTTTCACCTCCCCTACAATAACTCTCCTGGTGTAATTATCTCTATACTTTTTAAATTTCTTAAAGTATTTATCATCCTTACAATGTCCCTCGTCCTTTTCCTGACGATATGCCGAAAATTCCAACTTAAAAGATAATCTATTTCGTTTAGAACAGCAACTGCTATATGGTAGGTATCCTCCGAATAAGATTTAGGAACAGCTTTATACCTGACATATTCACTTGCCAGTTTTTCTACCTCTTCATTTATTTCAAGAATTGAGAATCTCTTAGCTACCTGTCTCATTTTGTCTCTTAGAGATTTATCGGGTGTTTTTGCGATCTCCACAAGACTAAGTTCTGATATGTAAGTTCTGTAAAGTCTAATGCCAGAGAAGAACTCCTCTGTTAATGCTTTTCTTTCGGGATTTTTGTTATCAAAAAGAGCAGATATTACAGATGTATCCAGGTATATTTTCATTTTTTTTCTCCATATGCATTATAATTTGAAAATTTAAGTTGCCAACAACAAAGAAATTAAAATATGCCTCCTAACATGATGAAGAATCGTCCCCGGTTATCGTAATCAAAGGGCCACGCCATACCAAAGCGCAAAACGGAAGAGTACTTACCAAAAGGGAGCATTCGTAAGCGAAACTCAAATCCCGCATCCTTGTAAATTCTTTTCTTTTTCAGGTTTTCCTCCTCCAGCCAGGTTACTCCTGCATCAAAGAAAAGTGCTCCCCCCAGGCTGTCAAGATAAAAAAATGAAGAGCCTCCCATTCTTTCTTGCAGTCTGAATCTATACTCCACTGAGCCAAGCAGAAGATTTTCCCCGGCAGCTTCGTCCAGAAAGTGCTGGGGATATCCTCTTAACTCTCTCCATCCATCAAGGGAAAAAACAGGACGAGGCTCATCTTGGGTTTCTATCCTTTTTCCTGCTAATCTTACGGCAAAACTTGTGTTATCAGAAAGTTTGAAGTAATTGTTCAGATGGGCATACCAGGCTAAATAATTAAGGTCACTACCAATTTGTCTATCGGAGTACTCTACTCCAAGGTAAAGTTTTTTTCCCCGGGGCAAAGTTTCAGAATCTCTTGTGGGCAGAAGGTTAGAATAGCCAAGCTCTCCTTTAAGTGCTCTGATACTCCCCTCCCAGGGAACTGGCTCAAGGGCTCTCGTAAAAAGATGTGTTTTTAGCTCCTCCTGGAAGTAAGTAAGTTGGGTTGATATTTTATTATTTAAAGGATAATAAACTCCTGCCGCCTGTCCTGTAATTTCTACCGGGAAAGTTTTTTCTTTAAAAGTTGACCGTCCCTCTTTATGATACATATTTATCCACAGTGTGGGCTCAAAACTTCTGTTTACATAAAAAAACTCATACTGTGTATCTCTGGATAGATAAAGCGAGCCCATCAGCCCATGTTTTTCCAGAACATCTGATGCATAAAAATCAAGCGAGAAAAAAGATTCAGTTTCACTTATGGAAAACCAGGGGAAAATATAGTGCAGCTTCAGGCTGGGACTATAAGGGTATGTTTTTGTCCTTACAGGCTCTTTTTCTTGAGCAACCTCAGCTATAATCTCTTTTTGCCCCTCAGTGATGTGGTCTTGTTGCTCGTTTTTTTCATCTTCAAATTCATCCTCTAAGGGAAATTCCTGGGAGATTATCTTATCAAAGGGGAAAATATAGATGGAGAAAACCTCTTCCCTATATCCGGACAAGGCAATTTTACCTGCATCAGGTGAGATAGCAGGGTCAAACACCCCTCCATCAACCTGAGTGTGTTTTGTTAATCTGTTCGTTTCAAGTTCCAAAGACCAGAGGTTAAAAACTTCCCTGTTTATTTTTTGAGGACTGCATCTGTCGGAGATAAATAGTACCCTTTTCCCATCCGGAGAAAAAACTGGGTTTCTATCATCGCCATCTCCTTCTGTTAGCGGATGAATTTTTTTATCTTCCATCCTTAAAATATAAAGGTTTCTTCTGTTTTCTGCAAATCTGACAAAAACAACACTTTCCCCATCAGGAGAAAATGCGGGAGAAAAGTTTTGAGTTAGCCCATCATCCTCAAAAGTTAAAGGGGAAACTTTTCCTGTTTTAAGGCTAAGATAATAAAGGTTGGAGTTTCCTCCCTCTTTTTTTACAAAAAGGATTTTATCACCTTCAGGAGAAAATACAGGTTGAAAGGCTCTTTCGGCGTAGGTTAGCCTTTTTGTGTGCCCCGTAGATAGATCAATTTGATAAAGGTCAGATAAAAAGGAGCGGCTGGGAGAATAAAAATCTGTTTTGGAATAAACTATGGAGGTTGCATCGGGTGAAAAAGAAAAATAAGTATTTATCCCACTAACAAGTTTTTTTATTTTTTCTGTAGAAAGATGGAAAAGGTAAAGGTCAAATATGGCAAAATCATAATCTTTGTTAGATGCGAAGGCGATGTAGTTCCCATCAGGTGAGAAGGTGGGACTCTGGGCTCTGTTTCCTAACAGGATGGCAGGTTTTTTTAAGAGAAAATCTATTTCATCCTCCTTAAGTTTATGTTTTTCCATCACCCATTTTCTCCATTCCTGATAAAGCTGCAGAGTATCTTTCCCCAAAGTTTCCCTTAGAGCCTGGTCGAAATTTACAAATCGAGGTATAGGGTATAGGGCTGCGCCACCCGTAATATCAATTACTCCTACTACTCTCAGTAAAGGTTGCTTTCCGAGATTATTGTGTATTTCGGATATTTTATCCCTGCCGTAGGTTTCAAAAATGTAGCGAACAAAGCTATTAGATTGGTAATATCCACTCATCCTTCCCCAGCCATCAAAAAAATAAAAAGCCCCTAAATCCCCCTCAGACATTATCTTATTTTCCCTTGCCTGGTCAGCTACGCTCATCTGCTTTAAGGAATGCCATTCCTCTCCTAAGTATTGAGCCAGCCCTTCAATGAACCACATGGGAATAGCTAAATGAGCCATCATTTTTCTTAAAGGGACGATGGATTCATCTATTGCCGCAAAGCTAATGTAATGGGTTAGCTCGTGTGCCAGTACCTCCTCCAGCCAGGAAAGATTGCCTGAGCTTCGCAAAGGGTCAGATTTAGCCTGGATAACTATCTTATTGGTAAAGATAGTGGTGTAACCGCCTGTTTTATCATCTATGTTTTCTATTACCACAGGAATTTTTTCCCGCGGATAATAACCTATATTAGAGGTTAATTTTTCGTAAAGCTCTTCTGCTATTTGAGCACTCTGGTGAGCAAAATTTTTGGTATTTTGATGATAATGGATTAAAAAATGGGGAGTTTCTACTATTTGCCAGTTAAGTTCAGGATGGTTAAAGTGAGCCAGGGCAAAGGAGGGAAAAAGAGCAATTAATAAGAAAACACCAATCTTTAACATCCATCTTTTCACATTCTCTCCCTTTCTATATTCAGGACAGGGTGCACTGAGGTTTAAATAATTTTTTTAACTTTTACCTTAATTTCTCCTATATTCTCAATACCTACTGTAGTATTCAGGTATTTTTTTATCACATTCTGCAGCTCGTCTATCAGTCTTGGTATCTCCCCTTGCCCCTGAGCCGAAAGAGAAAGCTCTACATCAATTCCCTCCTCTGTAGATTTAACTTGTGCCCTCAAATCTTCAACTCCTTCAACTTCTGCGCCTACTCTTTCTATGAAATCAGATATTGCTCCCTGGGATATTTCCACATTTCCCAGAGGATTTCTCAGGGGAATGACTGTCCCCTTTTTTTCTGTCCAGGTGAACAGGGGAAGGTAGATGCTAAGAATAAAGAGTAAAGCAAAGACTATGGTAGATATAGCTCGGATAAGGATGTTCAGTTCTATCCCGGTTAGAGCACCGAAAATAAGAATTTTAGGCATAATTCCCGCACTTATCAAAAATCCCCCCAGCGAAAGAGCAGCCAGTGCAATTAATCCTATGACCCATAAACCTTTTTGATATATCTTCATGACAGCCTCCTTTTCTATTTAAGGGGAAAACTTAATCCCTTTAATTTTTATATCTATCTTTCTTACAGAAGTTCCCAGTGTTTTTTCCATCTCTTGCTTTAATTTTTTCTGGACTTCTTGCGCAACCTCGGGGATGAAGGTTCCTCTTTTTAGAACTAATCCCAGGGAGATATCCATACCCTCAAAATCTTGTTTTATTCGGATAGTTTTGCCTAAAAAGCCGCTTTTAATAGAGTGGACTCCATCCACTTCCCTGACAATTTTTTTTATCAGATTTATTGTGACTTTTTTTTCTACCTCGTAGCTATTTTCCTTTTCCAAATAAATCCTCCTTTATTTATTAATCTCTTGCATTATCTCTCTTTCTATAAATTCCGTATCAAATTTGCCCGCTACAAAGCTCTCATGTTCTAAGATTCTCTGATGAAAGGGGATTGTAGTTTTAACTCCCTCAATTACAAATTCTTCCAGGGCTCGTTTCATTCTGAGTATTGCCTCCGAGCGATCTATTCCCCAGCTTATAAGTTTGGCTATTAGTGAATCATAAGAAAAGGATATCGTATATCCAGTGAAAACATGGGTGTCTACTCTAATGCCCGGGCCTCCGGGAACATGAAAGGAAGAAATTTTTCCTGGTGAGGAAGTAAAGTTTTTTTCAACATCCTCAGCATTAATGCGGCATTCAATAGCTGCACCGTACATCCTGACATCTTTCTGTATATAACCTAAGGGTTCTCCACTTGCCACTCTTATCTGGTCCTTTACCAGGTCTTTTCCCGTGACCATTTCTGTAACCGGATGTTCCACCTGAAGACGGGTATTCATTTCCATAAAATAAAAGTTGTTGTGCTTGTTTACTATGAATTCAACAGTTCCTGCTCCTGTATAATGTAGCTGTTTTGCCACTTTTACAGCAGTTTTTCCCATTTCATCTCTCATCTTCTGGTCTATGGAAGGGGATGGAGACTCTTCTATAAGTTTTTGGTATCTTCTCTGTATAGAACAATTTCTTTCCCCAAAATGAACTATACTGCCAAAATTGTCCGCCATTATCTGAAACTCTATATGTCTTGCATTAGGAACATATTTCTCTAAATAGAGGTCCGGATGACCAAAAGCAATCTTAGCTTCCTGTCGGGCGAGACTGAATAAACTGTCAATGTCTTCTTTTTTCCAGATGACCCTCATTCCTCTCCCGCCTCCACCCATTGTTGCCTTGAGTATTACTGGATAGCCAATCTTAGAGGCGAATTTTTCTATCTCTCTTTTATCATTTATTATACTGGGAGAGCCGGGAAGCACAGGTATTCTGGCTTCGGATAAAGTATTGCGAGCCTCCAGTTTGTTGCCAAGTTTTCTCATAACCTCATGATTTGGTCCAATAAACTCTATGCCTGAACTTCTACAAACTTCTGCGAACTGTTCATTTTCTGCTAAAAAACCATATCCCGGATGGATAGCATCAGCACCAGCTATTTCCGCAGCGCTTATTATGCGAGGGACATTAAGGTAGCTTTCCGCTGGCTCGCGTGGCCCTATACATATAGCCTCATCCGCAAATAAAACCGGCAGGGATTGCTCATCCTCTTTGGAAAATACTACCACTGACTCTATTCCCAGTTCCTTGCAGGCTCTTATAATGCGTAGAGCTATCTCACCCCGATTGGCAATGAGAATTCTGGTAAACAACTAATCTTCCCTTTCAATAATGAAAAGTTCCTGGTCGTATTCAACGGGTTGCCCATTTTCCACCAGGATTTTCTTAATGTTCCCCGAAACCTCGGAGGATATTTCGTTCATAACCTTCATAGCTTCAATAACACAGAGGGTTTGTCCGGGATGGATATGTTCACCTGTTTCTGTAAAAGGTTCCTCACCCGGAGAGTGAGCTCTATAGAAAGTTCCCACCAGAGGTGATCTAACTATAACCTCTTTATCACTGACTTTTTCAGGCTGTTCTTGAGTTGGAGTTACTTCAATTTCTTTGCTCCGGGCAAATTCAGGAATAGAGGTCTCAGGAGAGGATACCTTTTTAACCAGACGAAACCGAACTCCCCTCTCTTCTATTTCAAGTTCGCAAAGAGAAGAAAACTCAAAAATAGTTATTATGTTTTTTAATTGTTCTAAATCCATTCATTATTCCTCTATTTTCATTTTTTTCCAACATATTCACCGCTGCGTGTATCCAGACGAATAACATCTTTTTCGTTTATAAAAAGCGGAACCTGGACTTTGTGACCTGACTCTAAAACTGCCAGTTTAGTAGCAGAGCCTACCGTGTCTCCCTTTACTCCTGGTTCGGTTTTTTTCACCTGCATTTCCACAAAAGTTGGAAGTTCAATTACTACAATTTTTCCCTCATAAATATTAAGATTGACCTCAATATTTTCTTTCAAAAAATAAGCCTTATCAGAAATTTGATTTTTGTGCATAGTTTTTTCTTCAAAACTTTCCAGGTCCATAAAGTAAAAAATATCTCCCTGCTGGTAAAGATATTGAAAGGGCTTTTGTTCAATAAAGGCATCTTTCATTTTCTCATCCGGCTGGAAGATTTTTCTTAAAACTTGAGAGGTTGATAGATTTTTAAGTTTACATCTAACAAAAGCTCCTCCTCTTGCTCTTTTTACATGTTGAAACTCTTCCACTACATAAAGTTCTCCATCTATATCAATTGTCATTCCCTCTCTTAAATCATTAGCGGTTATCATAATAAAATATGTCCTCCCTGGTTTGTTACTAAAACCATATCTTCTATTCTTACGCCTCCTTCTCCAGCAAAATATATCCCCGGCTCAACACAAACTACCATCCCTTCCTCCAGCACAGTATCAAAATTACGTTTAAGAATTGGTTGTTCATGAACTTCAAGTCCTATTCCATGACCTGCTCCATGCAAAAGTTTTTTCTGGTAACCTGCCTTAGCAGTTTCTTCTCTGATTAACTCATCAATTTTACTAGCTTTCACTCCTGGCTTTATGTGCTGTATAGCTAATTGTTGAAGCGTATGCACAAAATTATAAATTTTTTCCCACTTTTCCTGCACCTTGCCCCACATAAACGTTCTGGTTATATCTGCACAGTAACCCCCGATTTTTGCTCCCATGTCAATAAGCACCAGCTCATTATCCCTTAATTTTTGTTCAGTGGCTTTCCCGTGGGGCCGGGAGGTTCTCTTTCCGAAAAGCACTATGGGATAAAAAGATACATCATCAGCTTCTCTTAGTATATAATTTATTGCTTCATTGGCAACTTCCTTCTCGCTCATTCCATTGTGCAAAATTTTTTTTAAATGATAAAAAGCATCAATAGTTATCTGTCGGGCTTTTCTAATTAAATTGAGCTCTTTTCCATCTTTTATAGCTCTGATTTTTTCAGCCATACCATCGCAGGGAACAAGCTCGGCCTTAAATTTTTCTTTTATCTTTTTGTAAAGGGCAAAAGAAAGCTGATTTGAGTCAAATCCACACCTTTTTACATTTATTTTTCTGCTTACATTTTCAAGTTCACTCTCAAGGCTGTTCTCATATACAAGCACTTCCCATCCGCTCTCATCCTTTGTTATCTCTTCTGCATACATAGGAGGGAGGAAAAAGAATTTTTTCTTAGAGGTGAAAAGAACTGTTCCCCCTGAGCACAGGCCGGAGAAGTAAAAGATATCCATCTTTCCTGTCACAAGAAAAGCATCCAGGTCTTTTTCTTTTAACTTTTGTTCTAATTTTTTCCAGCGAAGTTCTTGTTCACTCTGCATATTTTCTCAATTTTTCATCCTGAAGAAGCTCATCTACCAGCTCTTTCACTCTGAAGGAAAACTCCCTATTTACCAGAAGAAGCCCTCCTTTGCAGTTTACAACAATTACATTGGAAATCCCTATAACTCCTAACATTTTTTCTTCTCTGTTTACCAGAATGCAATCTTCCACTCCCAATTCCTTTACCAGTCCCTGAATAATGTTGCCTTTTTGATTCTCAGGAAATACTCTTTCCAGGGCTCGCCATTCACCAATATCATCCCAGGCAAATTCTGCAGGAATTACTACCGCCTTTTTGGTTTTTTCCATTACCCCATAATCAATAGATATTTTGGGAAGATGAGGATAAACTTTTTTTATAGTTTCTTCCTCCTCATCTTTTCCCAGAGCCATTTTTATTTTTTCCAGGCCTTGGTGAAGAGGTGGAAGGTACTTTTTTATCTCTTTTAGTATTACACTGGGACGCCAGGCAAATATGCCTGCATTCCAGAGAAAATTTCCACTTTCAACAAAACTTTTTGCTTTTGCCTGGGAGGGTTTTTCCGTAAACCTTTCTAATTTGTAACAGGAAATGTGATTAAAATCTTCTATTTTATTGGCTATCTGAAGATACCCATATCCTGTTTCAGCTCTTGTAGGTTTAATACCAACAGTTACAAGGTATCCTTTTTGTGCAAACTTAGTTGCAGCCTTCATAATTTCATTAAATTTTCCTTTATCCTCAATTAAATGGTCAGATGGAAGGACAACCACAGGACTATCTCCCCTTATTCTTTTTATGTAAATAGCACCAAAGCCGATACAGGCAGCTGTATCTCTTCCCACGGGTTCAGGTATTATTTGCTCAGAAGAAACTGAGGGTATATGAGAGAGAATTTTTTCTTTAAGCTCCTGGCGGGTTATAATAAATGTATTTTCAGCTCCAAAGAGATTGATGCATCTTTGATACGCCAACTGAATGAGGCTCTTTTTTTCTTTGATTGCTAAGAATTGTTTGGGATGGTTAAGTTTGCTCTCTGGCCATAGTCTTTTGCCAAATCCTCCTGCCATGATGAGACCCGTAGCCATCTTATCTTCTCCTTCTCTTATTCGTTAAAAATAATAAACAAAAAAGCTACCTTTGTCAATGAAGATTTTAAAGAGAGCTCTCTTTCAAAGCGAGAGGGGCCAGCCTCCATACTTTTTGAAATACTCTACCAGTCCTCCTGCTTCAATTATTTTAAGTATCTCGGGAGGGAAAGGCTCTATGGATAGGTTTATGCCTTGTTCAGGAATACTGATATTTCCTTTAGCAAGGTCAACTAAAATAGTGTCATTTTCTTTAATCCTGTCAGTATTGCTTATGATTATGGGAAGTCCAACATTTATAGCATTACGGTAAAATAAGCGTGCAAAGGATTTAGCCAGCACCGCTCCGATTCCAGCATATTTAATAGCTAAGGGAGCCTGTTCTCTTGATGAGCCACATCCAAAGTTTTCACCTGCTACAATAAAATCACCCGGGGAGACTTTCTGGTAGAAATTGGGATGGATATCCTCCAGAAGGTGTTTAGCAAGCTCTACATTATCAAGCGTTTTAAATTTATATCTACCCGAGATGATGTAATCGGTATTTATGTTATCTCCCAATTTATGCACCTTTCCTTTTAGAAGTTTTCCTCTCATTTATGTATCTCCTGTTATATATATCTTCTGGGGTCGGTAATTTTTCCTTCTATAGAAGAGGCAGCCACTGTTGCGGGTGAGGCAAGGTATATAAAAGCATCTGGATTCCCCATTCTGCCCTTAAAGTTACGATTAGCGGTGGAGATGACATTTTCTCCATCGGCAGGGATACCGCTGTGTGTTCCCACGCAACATGCACATCCTGGTGACACAACTGTTGCGCCTGCCTCTATTAGCTGTGATATTATACCCTCTCTTAAGGCATCCAGGTATACTTTCCTTGAAGCAGGAGCGATGATTAGTCTTAGCTCAGGATTAACTTTTCTTCCCTTTAAGATAGAGGCGGCAATCTTAAGGTCCTCCAGCCTTCCATTGGTACAGGTGCCTATAAAAGCTTGTTGAACAGGAGTTCCTTCAACATTCTCAATGGGGTGAGTATTGTCTACACTATGGGGGCAGGCTATCTGGGGCGTGATGTGAGAGATATCATATTTTAGAATTTTGGTGTAGGAGGCTCCAGAATCAGGAAAAATTGGATTAATCTCACCTTTTACTTTATCCTTTAGCCATTTTCTTGTCTTTTCATCAACCTGCATCAAGCCAGTTTTTGCTCCCATTTCCACCGCCATATTAGCTATGGTGAATCTTGATTCCACAGATAAACTTTTAATAACTTCGCCCTCAAATTCAATAGATTTATAAACAGCTCCCCACGAGCCAACTTTTCCCATTGAGTATAAGATTATATCCTTGGAGTATACCCCGGGGGGGATTTTTCCAGAGAGTATGATTTTGATGCTTTCGGGAACTCTCAGCCATATTTTGCCCGATGCCATAACAGCGGCAAGGTCTGTTGAGCCAACCCCTGTGGCAAATGAATTAAGGGCACCGTAGGTGCAGGTGTGAGAATCTGCTCCTACCACCAGATATCCTGGTCTTACATGTCCTTCTTCTGTGGTGACAACGTGACAGATTCCCGAGCCTACATCGTAAAAATAAATACCCTGCTCCCTGACAAAATCACGCATTAGTTTATGCAGAGTGGATATGTCTTTACCTGGAGGGGGGGCGCTGTGGTCTACAAAAAAAGCGATTTTTTCCATGGAGAATACCTTTTTTTGTCCCATCTTTCTAAACACATCTATGGCAAGAGGCGCTGTGCCATCCTGAGCTATGGCAAAGTCAACGTCAGCAATTACTATGTCCCCCTGTTTAACCTTTCTGTCACAGTGGGCGGAGATGATTTTTTCAGCGATTGTTTGATTCATAAGTTTCCCCTTTTTAAGGTTAAAATTTCCATACGCTAAGATAATAAAGTATAGCTACAACCCCAAGCACAAGCTCTATCAGGATTAAGCTTAAGGATAAATGTTTTTCACTTATCCCTTTTGATATTTTCATAATGAGCTGACACAGGCTTACCGGACCATGGGAGGGGCAGTAGAGCTTTCCTTTATAGTAGTTTCCTCCCCATCCTTTACTGGGAAAACCATGAAAAATTTTTATCATAAAATCAGCAAAATAAGGGATGATTATTATTGCTCCTGCAAGCTCAAAGCTACCTATGATAATGGCTGAGGCAATAATAGCTCCTATACTTAAAGTTCCAACATCTCCAATGAGCACTTTAGCTGGATACCAGTTGAAGCAGAATGTAGCAATGAGTGCTCCCAGTGCAGATATAAGAATTATAAACGATGTTGCTGCGCCAGTTATATAGGCAATGATACTCAAAGAGGCAATAGCAACCATTCCCATTCCTGCCTCCAGACCATTAAATCCAGCCAGCATATTAACCGCATTAGCTGCGCCGGTGATTCCCAGTGGAAGAAGCAGTATGGGATATAAAATTCCAAAATTAACCGTTCCTACAAAAGGGATGCTCATAGTTGTGTATCCTGCTTTAATCGCTAAAAGAGGAAAGGAAGCAAAAAGTGGTGTAATAGCTTTTATAGATTTGGGTACCAGGATTAAATCATCTATTATTCCTATGAGTGCAATCATAAGCACAGTAGATAATATGGCAAAGGTGTGCACAAAGTCCAGATCTATGGAGCGAGAAAAAAAAGTCTCTAAAGCAATTGCCAGGATAACCCCTGCGGCGAATCCGGCAACCATAATTAATCCACCCATTTCAGCCACCTCTGGTTGACCGGGTTTATTGACGTCTTTACCCACTATGCCTGCTTTTCTTAATAAAGAAATAGCATTCGGCATTATTAAAATGGTGACCAAAAAAGAGGCAAAGAAGATTAAGAAAGATATACGCATATTAGGTTATCCATTTAAATGATGAGATAATAAACCATGTCCCAAAGCCAATTAACAGCAGACTGGATATCCCGAGCAGGACAATTTGAACTTTTTTACCCCAGATTTCACCCGAGCGATAAACTCCGTAGGAGACTGATGAATACCATATGAAGTCACATAACCAGTGAACAACTCCAAAAAGAATAAGCCCTAAAAGACCGAAAAGTGCGCTTCTCATAATTAAAGCAGTCCCCACCGTTACCCACCAGAGAATAAAGTAAGGATTTAGCATACTGGTAATGGCTCCAGTTAGCGTAGAGGTGGAGGTATTATTATCTTTAATAGTAATTTCTGCTTCCTTCTTCAAATTAAATATGCCTTTTCCCATATAGATTAACACAACTCCCCCCACCAGTCCAAGCGTGATTTTAATTAAATTGTTTTGAAAAAAATTATAAAGTCCAAAATAAATGGCAAACATAAGAGGAAATTCCACCAGTCCGTGGCCAAGGGCAATATAAGAGCCGGCGAATTTTGACCCTCCGCTCTTCGCTATGGTGGCAGCAAGGACAGGTCCTGGCATCATTACTCCTGATAGGGAGATAAGGGCAACTGTAAGCAAAAAAAGGGGCAACTTGCGCTCCTTAAAACAAAATCTTTATAAAAGATACCTGTATCATAGCTTTATGTCAAATAAGGTGCTCCAGACCTCTGAAAAATTTTTTGAGACGGCAAACAAGTTTAGGTTAGCTACTTATCTCAACATTCTGGTAAGATTGAGTGGGTGGGGGGCTTTCACATTCATCTTCCCCCTCTTCTTCTATTGGTGGTGGGGTGGCAGGCTCCTCTTTTATTTTTATCCTTAAAACTTCTTGACTTAAAATTTCATCAGCC
Organism: Candidatus Aerophobota bacterium; assembly: GCA_014859225.1. Lineage (GTDB taxonomy): Bacteria > Aerophobota > Aerophobia > Aerophobales > B3-G15 > Kmv34. Next base: position 28,438 of record JACUUP010000001.1, on the reverse strand, counting down.
AGTCCAAAATCTATTGCTTCTGTAGCCGTAAACCATACCTCTTTTTTCAACATCTGTTTTATCTCTTCAATAGATTTTCCTGTATTTTTGGCTAACAGGTTATACATCTGGTCTTCTATTTTGGTTAAAACTGAGGCAAACTCTCTGAGGTCTTCAAAGCTGGAGCTCCATCTGTCAAAAATAATGGCAGGTTGATGCAGCATTACCATAGTGTGCTCACCTATAAATCTTTTATCACCTGCAGTTAAGATTATTGCAGCCCCTGAGAATGCCTCACCTAAAGCGAGAGTTATTACAGGGCGGCGTAAATTTCTTATCACATCGCATATTGCCATAACCGGCATTAAAGACCCACCGGGAGAAGAGATTCTTATTCCAATGGGAGCTGTTTCTGGTTTGGAGTCCAGATTTATGAGCGCAAGTATAACCTCTTCTGCCTTTGCCCGGTCAATGTTTCCCGAAATACTGACCCAATCATCAGGGACAATCTCAGGTATTTGTGCAAAGGAAAACGAAGCGCACATTAAGGGTAAAAATATAACCAGGCCAATTACTATTTTTTTTATCATTTTTTCACTTTCCCCCTGTTTGAAGTCTTTAATTCAACTTAATCTCATAAAGATAACATATCTTCAATTGCCTCTTCCACTCGCTGGAACATAAATTTAAAAGGCATCCACAAAGCAACATCGTGCAGGAGAGAAGAGATATCAGGGTCAATATTAATAATAAAGTCTTCCCTTACTATTTTAGCGTATCTTTTCCTTGCTAAGGCTTGAGTGTACACGGTTATCCTGTTCTTTTTTTCCTCCGTAACCTCATCTTTACCTGGAAGAATTATTATGGTGACTTGCTCCAATCTGTAATCTTGAGCTTCTGTTCCGCGTATCCGAGCTATACCCACGTATCTTGTTTTTTCAACCGATGTTTTGCAGGGTTTACCGTAGGGCACAGGGTTGTTCTTTATTTTCTCCTCTTCCTCAAAACTTACACTGAAAAGCTCCTCAATGTAAAACATTTTGATACCTTCGCCCCTTTATACACGCACCTCAACATTTATCAATTTATTGAGGGGTAATATTTTCTTTATTATGCTAAATCTATCAGAATTGTCAATTGAAATAAGCTTGATTGATTTTTTTGACATAAAAGGTATTTTTGTTTATAATCAACCGAGGAAAATACAATGAAGTTACCTTCCTGGCTCACCAAGAGAGTGTCCTCTTTTGAGGTTATAGAAGAGATGGAGCATCTTTTACATTCTTTTTCAGTTCATACGGTATGCCAGGAGGCAAGATGTCCCAATATTGGAGAGTGTTTTTCTCAAAGAACCGCTGCTTTTATGATTTTAGGAGATGTGTGTACCAGGAATTGCTATTTTTGTGCAGTAAAAAAGGGAAAACCTCTTTTCCCCGATATGGAGGAACCAGAGAGAATAGCACAGGTTGTAGCTAAACTTGATTTAAGATATGTAGTTATAACCTCGGTAACCAGGGATGATTTACCGGATGGAGGAGCAAGGCAGTTTGCCGGAACTATTACTGCTATAAAAAAACTATGTGGAGAGAAGACTTTTGTGGAAGTCTTAATACCGGATTTTTGTGGTTCCCTGTCTTCTCTGCAAGAGGTCTTGCAAGCGAAGCCACTTGTTTTAAACCACAATCTGGAAACTGTTCCAGCATTATACACTGAGGTAAGGCCAGAGGCTGATTATCAGCGTTCCCTACAGCTTTTAAAAGAGTGTAAGAGAATCTATCCAAAAATTTACACCAAATCAGGATTAATGGTGGGCCTGGGAGAAAAAAAAGATGAGGTGGTGCAGGTGATGCAAGATTTACGAAATGTGGATTGTGATATTCTAACAATAGGACAGTACTTGAGACCCTCGCCAGAGCACCTTGAGGTAAAAGAGTTTATCCCGCCGGCAACTTTTGAATGGTATGAGAAGGTTGCCTACAGCTTACGTTTTCTTTATGTTGCCTCATCACCCTTCGTCAGGAGTTCGTATATGGCTAAGAATTGGTTAAAATCTCTAACATAGTTTATTTTTTTTTGCCTTTTATCACTTTTTTAATTGGAAATGTCAAGCGCGTCAAACGTGTCAAATTGACAGAGGGCTACTTTACGCTATAATTGCAACAGCCAACTTGGTGATTTTACAGCTCTTAAAAAGAGTAAACCTGAGCAAAGTGACTTATCGTCAATATCTATATAGGAGGGAAAATGCGAGTAGAGTTAATAGCACCGACATGGATGGCAAATATTCAAACAAAGAGAGCGGAGAGGAAAAAGATTTTTAAAATTCCCCCACTTGGATTGCTCAATGTGGCTGCAGTTACTCCGGCGGGGGTTGAGGTAACTCTTACGGATGAAAATGTTGAACCTATAGATTTTAATAAAAAAATTGACCTGGTAGGCATAACCACTATGACATCTGCTGCTCCCCGGGCTTATGAAATTGCGCGCCAATTTAGGGATAGGAAAATTCCTGTGGTGCTGGGAGGCTCCCATGTATCTGTTTTACCGGAGGAAGGTCTTCAACATGCCGATTCGGTTGTAATTGGAGAAGCTGAGGGTGCATGGGAAAAGCTAATGGATGATTTTATAAAGGGTGGAAAAGAAGCTTTACAAAAAATCTATAAAGCTGAAAAGTTGCCCGACCTTTCTAAAATACCGTTCCCCAGATGGGATATTTTAAAGGGGAAAAGATACATTGCGGACAAAGCTCTTCATCTTACCAGAGGATGTCCCTACAACTGTTCTTTTTGCTCAGTTACCGAGTTTTTTGGTAGAAAAATAAGATTTCGCCCGGTAAATCAAGTTGTAAATTTTATTAAGGAACATATAGGTAAAGGATTAAAGGGGCGGCTTTTTGCATTTCTTGATGACAATATTATGGGGAATAAAGCTTATGCTAAAGAACTTTTCAAAGCTCTTATCCCCTTAAAAATAATGTGGATGAGTCAATCATCTATTAATGCAGCTTACGATGAAGAGCTTTTAGAATTAGCACAAAAAAGCGGCTGTAAGGCACTTTTTGTAGGTTTCGAGACGGTATCAAAGGATGCGCTTGTAGAGGTCGGCAAAACTCAAAACAAAGTTGAGTTTTACGAGGAGGCTATAAAGAGATTCCATCGGTTTGGGATATTTCTTCACGCGGCTTTTATATTTGGGATGGATAATCATGATGCAAGTATATTTAAGGAGACTGTAGATTTTATAAATAAAACCAGGTTGGATAGTGCTCAGTATTCCATTCTTACACCTTTACCTGGAACCAGGCTTCATAGGCAGCTGGAAAATGAGAATAGAATATTTGATAGGGATTGGTCTAACTATGATTGCGGTCATGTAGTATTTAAACCAAAAAAAATGAGTCCAAAAGAGCTGGATAAAGGGTTGGCATGGGCTTATGTAAATATCCTTAGCTTTTTCTCTATTTTTAAAAGACTAACAGGGATATTCTCAGGTGGAAGATGGAAGTACGCTTTGCTCCTTTTGGCCTTTAACCTTTATTATAAGAAGACCTTGTCCAAAATGAAGAAAAGAATTCTCAATCCCATGGTTCAAGATGAAGATAAACAAGATGAGCAGGATAAAAAAAAGCTTGAAGTTTTAGCAAATCTCAAGAAAACATAAAACTTTCATTTCCCGGAAAGATGTACCGTAAGTAGGAATGAAATTTATTTAAGAGGATGGATTTTTCTCAGGTGATTCTAAAGAGGCAAAACTATCCAGATGAATTTCTTTATAAGTGGCATAAGCAAACTTAATTCTCTCCTCTACTTTTTGGAAAACAGCCTTAAAGTTAGATATGTGTTCCGGGTATTCAAAAGGCTCCACCCACTCGGAACGAGTGGAGGCAAGGTCCTCCAGGCGAGCAAAAATACCTTCTTTATCCCCGTATCTTTCCTGCATTAAATAAACATTACCCATACCCCAGTTGTAGGCAAGGGAGGCTAACGTGGTATCCTTGAATTGATTAAGGAGAAACTTATAGTAAGCAGTTCCCACTACTATATTTAGCTCGGGGTCAAATTGAACCTCCTCCCAGCTAAAATCTCCGTATTCTTCAAGTGCCTCGGCAACCCACTTTGTCCTACTACGGAGCCGATATATATCCTGATAGGCCCATATCGTTATACCCATAAGTCCATATGCTCCTTTATTGCTGACCGCCCAGGGGTCAAATTGAGATTCTCGCTTTATATGAGAGGCGATAGAATGTGTAGGAACACCTGTTTTCTGGGAGGCTTTTGCTATCTTACTTATGAAGGGTCTCATTTGTAGAAAATAATTTTTTTCTTTATCCTTTAATTGGTTTAAAACCAATCTATAAAAAGAACTATCCTTTTCCAGAGAGGAGTAGTAATCATCAAGGCTCGGGTAATTGCTGTAAAATGAGGATAGTCTCTCAATCCATTTGATGTATTCCTCGGGGCTATGGTCAAAGTAAATAATATAGGTAGGTTGAGAGAGCAAAAGAATTAAAAAAATAGCTAATCCACCCTCTATCCACCGTTTTATTACTATTTTGACCTTTCTTTTCATCTGCATATATTTATTATAACTAAGAATTGAAATTGTGCAAGTATTATTCGTAGCGCAGAGCTTCAATGGGGTCCATTTTAGCGGCACGGCTGGCGGGCCAGATTCCAAAAAAGAGCCCTACCGCTAAGGAGAGGCTAATAGCAAATACTATAGAGGTCATTGATACTACCACGGGCCAGCCACTGAAAGAAGAGGCTAATCTTGAGATAACAACTCCTGATAGTATTCCGAGTATGCCTCCCGTAGCGCTCAGTACCACGGCTTCAATGATAAATTGGAAAAGTATATCTTTACCTGAGGCACCTACCGCTTTTCTTATACCAATCTCTCTTGTTCTTTCCGTGACCGATACCAGCATGATATTCATAATTCCTATGCCTCCCACCAGCAGGGAGATTGCTGCGATTCCTGCCAGCAGGAAGGTGAATGTTTTTGCCGTCTCTTCTGCGGTAGCGAGAATTTCACCCATGTTCTGGATAAAAAAAAGTTCAGTGTTGCCAAGTTCAACTAAAAGCAGAGCAGAAGCCTCATCTTCTGCCTGTCTTACCAGGTTGTTTTCGCGTGCCTGGACGTATATTGTCCCGAGGTACTTTGTTCCGAAAAGACGTTGCTGGGCGGTAGTAAGGGGAACATATATATTATCATCCGTGTTGAACATCCCTCTCTGTCCTCGCTCTGCAAGTACTCCAATGACGGTAAATGAGCGCCCATCTATTCGTATCATTTGTCCTAAGGGACTTGCGTTTGTAAAAAGCTCGTTCGCCACGCCAGAACCAAGAACCGCTACTCTACTTGCCCGTTCTATCTCCTCATTGTCAAAAAATCTCCCGTAAGCAACAGATGTCCTTCTTACCTCAGTGAAATCTGGTGTTGTTCCCACCACTGTTTCCCTTAGATTCGTTCCCCCTGCACTTATGGTAACTGTTCTGGAAACTTCAGGTGCAACCCGAATGATACTGCTTGTGTTTTGCACCAGAGCCCTGGCATGTTCAAAGGTGAGAACGTCGGCGGAGCCGCGTGCACCCGCCGCAGCACCCGGAAGCCCAAATCGTCCCGGGCGAATTATTAAAAGGTCAGTTCCAAGACCGGCGATTCTCTCAGATATCTGCACCCTGGCTCCTTCTCCCAAAGAGAGCATAGCTATAACCGCGCCAACTCCAATGATTACACCGAGCACGGTGAGAAGAGACCGTAGCTTATTAGCGGCAATTCCAGAAAGAGCTACTTTTACCGATTCCCAAAAATTCATAATGACTTTACCTCATTTTGAACTATCTTCAACAATCTTTCCGTCACGCATTTTTATAAATCTTTTCGCATAGGTTGCAATTTCTGCCTCATGCGTTACCAGGATAATTGTCCGTCCTTCCTTGTTTAATTCTCCAAATATTTGCATAATTTCTTTGCCTGATGTGGTATCCAGGTTACCTGTGGGCTCATCAGCAAGAATTATAGAAGGGCTATTTACCAGAGCTCTTGCTATTGCTACCTTCTGCCGTTGCCCCCCGGATAGCTCGTTTGGTTTATGGGCTTCCCGCTCAGCTAACCCCACCTGCCCAAGTGCCTGGTTAGCTTTCTCTTTCCTGGCTGAAGCTTTTATGCCTGCATATATAATGGGTAATTCAACATTTTGCAGGGCAGTTTCTCTTGGAAGCAGGTTAAATGTCTGGAATACAAATCCAATCTGACGATTACGGATTTTTGCCAGCTCCCTGTCGCTTAGTCTGGATACATCAGTATTTTCAAGAAAATATGACCCTTTTGTAGGACGGTCAAGGCAGCCTATGATGTTCATGAGGGTTGATTTGCCTGAGCCGGAAGGCCCCATTATGGCTACGAACTCGCCCCTTTCAATATTCAAGGAAACGCCCTGCAAAGCGGGAACTTCTATAAAATGGGCACCTAAATTGTAAATTTTAACTACATCTTGCAATTGTATGAGCATGTGTCATCCTTGTCATTTTTCTCAGCGGACCCGCATCATGGGAACTATTCCTCCGGGTGCACCAGGTCTTACAGCTGGTGTTGCTAAAGGAGTTTGTGCAGAAACGAGAACTTTATCCCCATCCTTCAAGCCTTCAATAATTTCGGTAAAATTTACGCTGATTAATCCCGTTCTTACCTTTTTCAGAGTTTCTTTCTCTCCCTCTCTAACCATAACGAATGTTTGTCCTTCTTCAATCCTTATTGCCTCACGTGGAACTAAAAGGACATCGGTTTTTTGCGTGGTAATTATTTGTACCTCGGTGCTCATTCCTGGTTTTAACATTCCCTCTTTATTTGAAAGTTCCACCGTAACCTCAAAGCTTACCACACCATCCTGCACTCCTGCCTCAGGTGCAATTTTAATCACTTTTCCCTGGAATTCTCTCTTAGGATAGGCATCAGCTACAATGATTGCTTTTTGCCCCACTTTTAACAATCTTATGTCTATCTCATTTATATAGGCGATAACTTTTATTGGGTCAAGCTCTGATATAATGGCAACATCGCTTCCCGAAGATACCATATCGGTCTCCTGCACTGGAAGACTGGTAACAACTCCCCGGATAGGGGATTTAAAAAAGGCTTGCTCAAATTGAAGTTTCGCCAGATTTAAATTTTCTTCTGCCTCAGCAAAACTAAACTCAGCATCCTCCAGCTCCCCTTTTGAGATAGCTTTTTGCTCAAAAAGATACCTGACTCGCTCAAGCGTCTGCCGGGCTGAGTTAAATTTTATCTCAGCTTGCCTTAATCTAATTTTTAGCTCTTCGGTATCAAGCTCGGCAATAAGCTGTTTTTCATCCACCATTTCACCTTCACTCACATACACCCGGGCGATCTCGCCTGAATTTTTTGCTCTGAGCGCAAATCGTCTGTTGGCCCCCACAACTCCATCTGCCTGGGTCGTATCTATTATTTCCCCCCGCCAGACTGGCACTTCTCGCATTTGAGCCATGCTTGCAGTATTCTTTGTATCTGCTCTCGTATAATAATAAAGCGTTCCCCCTGTTCCTGCAGCAGCTATTAAAATTATTAAAGGAATCCATACTTTTTTCTTTTTTAAAAGCATATCTGTTATCCTCACTTTAGCATCTTTTTAGCCATAGCTTTTTATTCAATAACCAGGCACTTTTTTAAGCGCTCAACACTTAAGCTATATTCAACAAGAGCTGAAAGATAGTTTTTTTCTGCCTCCAGAGCTTCTCCACCTCTTTGTAGAAGTTCAAATGCGGTAATTACCCCTGCTTGAAATCTTTCCTCACTTATATTATAAACTTTTTGTGCCCCATCTAACTGCTTTTTGGCTATTTCCAGAAGTTTTTCATTTTCCTCCACCGCCATCCTAACAGACTCTACCTCAATAATAATAGAATCTTTAGTTCTTTGGAGAGCTATTTCAGCCTGACGCACTGAAGATTGTTTTTGCTTTATGCGTTCATCAAGTCCTCCCCCATCGGAGACAGTCCAGGTTAGCGTTACTCCAACCCTCCACCCATCTTTTGAATTTTCAAGAGTAGATACAGTATTGGGTGAATAGGAAATCTCGCCTGCGGCATTAAGCCTGTCATCAAGGCTAAGCCTTGCTTCTCCATTCTCAACCTGATAGGCGCCATAAACTGAAAAAGAAGGGCTTTTTTGAGAGATAAGTTCCTCTAAAGCTAAACTTGTCCCCGCAAGGGAATTTTGAGCTTCAATAACTTCTGGTCTTTTTGTTAGTATCTCAGCAATTAAAGAGTTGCGGTCCATGGCAAAAGGTAAAGAAGCGTTGAGCTCTTCTTTAACAAAGATTTTCGCTTTAGGTTCTCTTCCTAAGATTTGATTTAACTTTATTTTTGCCAGAGCAAGTTGATTTTCTGCCTCTATTACTGCTTTTTCCAGGTTGCCAAGTTCAATTTTTGCCCGAAGAAGGTCAATTTCTGAGGCAACCCCTCTTTCAACCTTTTTTTGTTCAATCTCTACCTTTTCTTTGCCTTCCTTTAGCTTTGCATCTGCCAGTTGGGAAAACTCCTGTGCCTTAAAAAGCGAATAGTAGGCGTTTTTAATCTCCAGCAGGGCATCAGCCATCTGAGCTTTGTATCTTGCCCGGGCACTTTCCATCTCTAACTCTGCTATTTTTACCGACCTTAAGCTATGAGGTGAAAAGCTTAAGGGTTTTTTAAGATTTAGCTTTATAGATGATGTTAAAGATTCTCTTTCTGCTTCTGCTGCTGTGCTGGCACTCAAGTCAACCGAGGTGCGAAGAGTAGAAAGCTCTTCTTTGTACTTACTTCTGGCAGATACCAGGTTTTCTTCAATCTCTTGTATTAGGGGTGAGTTTTTCAAGGCATAGGAAATAGCTTCTTTTAGGGTGAATTCTTGAGCAAAAACAATATGCGGGAGAAAAGAAAAAGCTATTATAACTGCTACTATCCCGAATTTGCCTATTTTCATTTTTCCTCTCTTTCGCTGAAGCTCTGCCCAATATAGTTAAAAAATCTTGTCAGATTAAGATTGTAGTCAAAAATAGAATTGATGTAACTACTTTCTCCTTCTATGAGGTTTGTTTTGGCATCCAGGACTTCGCCAATTGTAACTATTTTTGCCTCAAATCTTGCTTCTGCAACACTTAAGGCTTCTTTGAGCTGTTCACATTTTTGTCGGTTAACTTCAATAAGCTGCTCTGATTTTTTCAGAGTATTAAATAAACGTCTAACCTCAAGAATTATCTCCTCTTTCACGCTTCCTTCATCTATCCTTGCCTTTTCTAAGGCTATCCTTATTCTCTCTATTTGTATATCAGGGGTATAGGCAGGGTCTGCCAATTCTAAATCGGTTTCTCGCAAGTTTACATTTAACTTTGCTTTTTTAACCTCTACTCTGTTATTTAAAGCTTCCTTGATAGATGTATCTAAATTTATTTCCACGTCTGGAATGGTGTAATCCTCGTAGCTTTCATAGCTAAGTTTAATTTCGCCAATTTCTACTCCTGTAAGAAGCGAGAACGCAAAGAGTGTATTCTCCAGGTCTCGCTTAGTTGCCTGCAATGTAACTTCCACGGAGCTTACCTGGTTTCTCACGCTTAAAAGGTCTAACCTGGAGGCAACTCCTGCCCTAAATCTACTTTCCACCGTTTTCAGGTCAGTTGTAACCGATAGTAGCGCCTCTTCATTAACTTTCACCAGATTTTGCTGCCTTATAATCTCATAATAAGCCTCTTCAACGGAAAAAGCTACATCCTGCCTCGCCGTTTCAAGATCTATCGCAGCCAGCTTGACTGAATTTTCTGCTTCCCGAAGCCTAACAGGTGAGGGTTGAAGATACTGCTCTGCCCGTACCTCGTTGAGAGAAAGCTCTGCTTCTTTGAGCTCAAGCTCAGCTCTTTTTATGTGCGGGCTATGGGCAGCTGCCAGTTTTATTGCATCAGTTAAAGAGATGACTTCAGGAGACTCTGGAACCTGTGCTGCCAAAGCTAACGATGCGCCTGCGCCAAATACTGTTAAAACCGCTACCAACACAATAAATTTTTTTCCTGCGCCTTTCATCAAATCCTCCCTTTTTTATTGACCTTTTAAAAAATATTTTAGTAACCATATTTACAACTAATTTAGACATAAAAACACAAAAAAAGTTCCCGGATTAAGAGAAAAAGAATTGACTTAAGGTAAAAAGAAAAGTAAGATAAAAAATACTGTTAAGTAGTTAGTAAACCACCTTGGTTGCGAGAAGAAATGAAGTGTTGAAGTGGTCTTTAGAGGCAGAACAGGCATCTCGCCCATCCTGCCAGAGATGGCTAATACATCGTAGGACAGCTAAGGTAAAGTAGGACAGGCGTCTCGCCTGTCATGTTATGGGCACTGAAATCTTAGTCAAGGAGTCAAAATATGGAGCAAAATAACAGGCAAGAAACTATGGAAAAGCTTGTTGCCAGATCTCTAAAACTAACTGAGCTGGCAGAATACCAGGAAGAATCTATAGTAAGTAGAAGCATAATTGATAAGAAAGCAGGCACAGTAACCTTCTTTGCTTTTGATAAAGGACAGGGACTCAGTGAGCATACAACACCTTTTGATGCTCTTATCTTTCTTGTTGAAGGTGAGGCAGAGATTGCTATCTCTGGCAAACCCTTTTGTGTAAAAGAAGGTGAGATGATTATAATGCCTGCGAATAAGCCCCATGTTCTCAAGGCAATAAATAAATTTAAGATGGTTTTAACTATGGTACGCTCCTGAGGTTTGGGGTCGTATTTAAACTTAAGTCCGTAGACCTTGTAAAAATGACAGGTGGATGTGTGACCTGTATCAAGTAAGAGACCTCTGACTTGACAGGAAGATGATTTTATTTATAACACTTTATGAGTATTTAACCATAAAAGCATAAATAAAGGAAACTACGGTGGATGGAAAAATTTATGAGGCACAGGCAAAATATTTCAAGGCGCTATCTCATCCAACCAGGATAAAGATTGTTGAGTATTTGAGGAAGAATGAGATGTGTGTATGTGAGATTTTTCCTCATCTTGGGGAGGAACAGTCCAATATCTCGCGCCACCTTGCTGCTTTAAAAAGAGCAGGGATACTTTCTTCAAGGAAAAAGGGGGTAAGTGTTTATTACAGAGTGCAGGATGAAAATGTGTTTAAGGTACTTGAGCTTGTTTTATCTTTTGTAAAAAAAGTAGCAAAGGAAAAAGCCGCCATTTTAAGCTAAAATTTTTCCGCAATATATGCTAAGCTGACCATTTAATCATAAAAAGGAGAAACAAATGTTAGTGTCCATTCTCTTATCAGGGGTGAGGGCACTCATTGAGTATCTCTCGGCTCATGTTTTAACCTGTCTTGTTCCTGCTTTTTTTATTGCCGGGGCGATAAGCAGTATGGTGAAAAAAGAAATTATCTTGAAGTACTTTGGACCTTCTGCCAACAAGGTTTTATCCTACGCCATAGCATCAGTTGCAGGAACAGTGCTTGCTGTTTGCAGTTGCACCATCCTTCCCCTTTTTTCCGGAATATACAGCCTGGGAGCAGGAATAGGTCCTGCCACCACTTTTTTATACTCAGGCCCTGCTATCAATCTGCTTGCCATTATTTACTCGGCGCGTCTTTTAGGGATAGAGCTTGGTATAGCACGAGCAATTGGGGCAGTTGGCTTTTCCATCGTTATTGGTCTTATAATGTCATCTATATTTGAGAAAAAAAGGACAAAGGATGCGGAAAAGGTAAAATTTTCTCCGGTAGCTGACCCCAAAACACCTTCAAAAAATCCTGCTGCAGTCCTTTTATTCTTTGCCGACCTCGTAGGAATCCTCATTTTTGGTGCCTGGGGACAGTGGTTGATAGTTACAGGCTTGCTCGTGCTCCTGGTCATTGTGCTGAAAATCTGGTTCACCAAGAATGAGATTTTGTCCTGGCTTGCAGCAACCTATCAGTTTGTCCTGCTAATTTTGCCCTGGCTCCTTGTGGGAGTATTTGCTGCCGGGATAATCAGAGAGTTTTTGCCACCTGAGGTGATAAGGACCTGGGTGGGAGGAAACGCACTACGTTCTAATTTCATAGCATCAGTTGCCGGGTCATTGATGTACTTTGCCACGTTGACCGAGGTTCCAATCCTGCGAGCCTTTCTCGATTTAGGTATGGGAAGAGGGCCAGCCTTAGCGCTCCTTCTTGCTGGACCTGCGCTCTCGCTCCCGAATATGCTCGTTATAAGAAGCATCATGGGAACAAAAAGAGCACTTGTTTACATAACTTTAGTAGTTGCTATGTCCACCTTTATCGGGATGCTTTTTGGAATATTTGTGTTTTAAAAAAAACACGGCAGGGAGGGTGAATAGTATGAAAGTTCAGATTCTTGGAACAGGTTGTGCAAAGTGTAGAAAGCTTGAGGCAAATGCCAGGGAAGCCATTGATGAGCTCGGTGTTGAAGCCGAGATTGAGAAGGTGCAGGATGTGCGAGAAATTAGCAAATTCGGGGTAATGATGACCCCGGCTCTTGCCATTGACGGCAAGCTCATGTGTTCAGGGGAGATTGCCTCACCTGATAAAATAAAAAAATGGCTCAAGAATGAGAAAAGTTGAACCTCCAGCTGAATATCCTCCAAAATAAAAGGGGACAGATTTATTTTCTTTAATTTTCTTCCTGCAAAGCAGAAAATAAATCTGTCCCCTTTTTGATACTTTTTGATATAGAATGCGATATTTGACATTTTCCTCCTGTGTTCTATTATAAGGTTTGCTGGTTGGAATTTGAGTAGGGTAGGCTGCTTTTTGCTAATTGTCTTTTACGATTAAATACCAGGAGCTGACCAACATGGTTAAAGTAGACAATAACTATTATGAGAGGGTGTATGCTTCTCAAAGAGCTTCGTAAAATCAATACCTTTTTTCCACCCTGCCGTCCCGGAGAGGTAGAGACGGTTACGGCTACAGCAGAGCTTATAGGTGATATTAGCCCTGCATTTCCCTACTTGAATGCCATCTTTAAAGGGACTATCTATAATCCAGAAGCCAGGACACTTTCTTTTAGGCAAGAGGGTAGAGGGGTTACTCTTTATCCTGAAAATATGCTTGTTGCAGGATGCAAAAATCCTGAAGAGGCAAAAAAAGTTCTGGGTGAGGTAAAAGACCTGATCAACCGAACCTACGAGGACAAAGACACGATTACTCCGAGCTACAAGACGCGTGCCAAATTAACAGCCCTTGGTATCTACAAGCTTTTACCCCGAACCAACTGTGGAGATTGTGGACAGGCAACCTGCATGGCTTTTGCCAGTAAACTGGTGACTGAGGAAGTATCTATTGATATGTGCAAGCCTTTTTTTACCGATGAATACAAAAAGGCAAGAGAAAGTTTGCTGAAGGTTCTAAAGGACGCAGGGTATGCCACTCCTGAGCTGTGATCTACCCTATGTGTATCCACGCACAGGTTAATTTGTTATCAAAAATTTCTTTTACGTAGCCATAATTTGGTTTAAGCGGTAAAGCTCAAGGTCTATCTCTTTTTTTCTTTTCCAGCTATCTTCTATCGGCGAAACTTTAATCTTTCCGTTTACCAGCCCGACCATAACATTCCTTTTTCCCTCACATATCACGTCAACTGCACCTTTTCCTAATTTCATACCGAGAATTCTATCCCAGACACCTGGTGCGCCTCCTCTTTGCATATGCCCTAAAACTGCTACTCTAACCTCGTAATGTATCGTTTGCTCTATCTTTGATGCAATCTCAAAGGCGTTACCCGCCTCATCTCCTTCTGCCACAACCATTATACTGCTGGTTTTCCCCCGTCTTCGCCCCTCTTCCAATTTTGCACAGATACTATCAAGGTTAGTAGGTATCTCTGGAATTACAATATCCTCTGCACCTCCGGCAACCCCTGCCCACAGGGCAATGAATCCGGAAGTTCTTCCCATGACCTCTATCAAAAATAAACGGTTATGCGAGGTAGCGGTATCTCTTATTTTATCTATTGCCTCAAGGGCAGTGTTTACCGCGCTCATAAATCCTATGGTAAAATCAGTTCCCCAGATGTCATTATCTATTGTGGCGGGAATTCCTACCGTAGGAACTCCCCATACCTCATCAAGCATTTTAGCTCCCTTAAACGAACCATCTCCCCCAATAACAACCAGGGCATCTATTCCCATTTTTCTAATGTTGTCAACCGCTTTTCTTTGTCCTTCCTGTTGCATAAAATAATCAGAACGTGCAGTCTTCAGTATGGTCCCTCCCTGACAAATAATACCCGAGACTGAGCTTGCATCCATTGGCTGGATATCTTGCTCGATTAATCCTGCATACCCTCGTCTTATGCCCACAACTTCCAGCTCTTCCTGGGTAGCAGCTCTAACTACTCCTCTAATACAGGGATTCATTCCGGAAGCGTCGCCTCCACTGGTAAGAACTCCAATCTTTCTCAAATTTTCACCTTTGCTGTATTTTTGCTTGATTTTACGCTGTTTTCCTCTATATGTCAACTAAATTCACTTTCAATTAAACCCACTTGACAGGGTATAGTTTTTTGTTATTATATAAGTAAATATTGATACACTTATTTTAGCAGGACAAATGGCAAGCAAAAAGTTTGCAGGTTACAAAAAGAAAATAAGTTCTGGTAATGCTATGGGAAAAATAGAAATTAGCAGCATTTTTCGGGAGAGATAGAACATGATGGAGAAAAAAGAGGTGGCAGTTAAAGTTCATGGTCTCACCAAATACTATGGGGATTTTTTGGCGGTGGATAATGTAAGTTTTGAGGTGATAAAGGGTGAGATTTTTGGTTTTCTGGGACCAAATGGGGCAGGAAAGACCACCACCATACGTATTGTCACGGGAATCCTTTTGCCCGATAAGGGAAAAGTTGAGGTTTCAGGGATTGATACCCTTAAAAATCCAATTGCAGCAAAAAAGATAATGGGAGTTGTTCCCGAGGTGTGTAATGTGTATGTGGACCTTTCTGCCCGGGATAACATAATGCTCATGGGGAAAATGTATGCTGTTAAGCGAAGGGAAAGGGAGGAAAGAGCAAAAGAGCTTCTGCAAAAATTTGACCTCTGGGAAAGAAAAGAAGAAAAAACAAGAAGATTCTCCAGGGGGATGAAACAAAGACTCATTCTTGCTATGTGTTTAATTCATCAGCCGGAAGTACTTTTTCTTGATGAGCCAACTTCTGGATTGGATGTGAAAAGTAGCAGAATGATAAGAGATATATTACAGGAGCTAAGGTCAAAAGGGAAAACTATTTTTTTAACCACGCATAACATTGATGAGGCAAATATTCTCTGTGATAGAGTGGCTATCATTAACAAAGGCAGGATAGTTGCCTCTGATAGTCCGGAGCAACTAAAGGGTGCTTTCCAAAAGACTCAATCGGTAGAAGTTTCCTTTAACGTAACTTTTGCAGATGTCAATTGGATGGAAAGCATCCCGGAGGTTAACCGATGCCAGAGATTAGGTGATAAATTTAAACTCTACACCCAGAATCCAGATGCGCTAATCAAGAAACTTGGCGAACATGCAATGAAAAATAATTTACACTTTACCTCGCTTAATACACTGGGTCCAAGTTTAGAAGATGTATTTCTAAAACTTACCGAAGAAAGGGAGACAACCGATGTTTAAAGAGCAAAGATTTTCTAATTTCATTTTCAACTTAAGAGGTTCACTGGTAGTGGCGGAAAAAGATGCCCGTATTTACTATCTGAAGCCTCCGGTGATAATCTTTGGCATCCTTTTTCCTGTGTTTTTCTTTTTAGCCTTTTCCCTGGGAAGGCAGGTTCAAACCCATATTCTTGTTCCTGCGCTTGTGAGTATGACCCTTTTTTTCACCTCTTCCTCGGTTGGACCCTTAGTAACTCCCTGGGAAAGAGGTGCCAGAACCTACGAGAGGCTCCTCAGCACGCCTGTTTCCCTTTTTGCCATTCTTTTAGGTGATGTGCTTGCGGGGCTTGTGTTTGGTATAGTTATATCTTTTGCACCTCTTTTGATAGGTATTATTTTTTTCCATACGAGCATTTTACATTCAGCCATTTTTTTAGTGGGTATGGTTTTATCTTCTTTATGTTTTTCCTCCCTGGGAGTTCTTTTATCTTCCCCGGCAACTGAGGCTCCCTCTCAAGTAATGATGCTCTCTGCCCTTATCAGGTTTCCTCTCATTTTCATAAGCGGTATATTTATACCTCTGGAGAATCTTCCTTCCTGGGGAAAGGCTGTATCCAGCGTCTCTCCTTTGACTTATAGTGCGGATTTAATCAGGTATAGCTTATATGGCTTGGAATTTTACCCTGTTTTTCTTAATATTATAGCGCTCTTAGCTTTTTCTATAGCATTTTTTACTTTTGCTGTTAAATTGCACCGAAAAAATCTTATAAAGGCACTATAGCCTATAAAAAATAAGCAGGAGGTGATTATTATGTGTGGAGGCTACATACACTCAGGATGTTGTGTGGGAGGATATCCCCATCCTCATTTTTACCAGTATGTGCATCCCATGGGGCATCCTTTCTGGGGATGCTGTCACCCTGTCTCTAAGGAAGAGGAGATAGAGTACTTGCGGAATATGAAGGATGTACTGGAGAAAAAACTTGAGGCGGTAAAAAACAGGATAGAGGAAATAGAAAAAGAGTAAATAATCAGGGGGGTCACAAAGAAAAAAAAGGGGACAGATTTATTTTCTCTTTTTTTGTGTCTCTTTGTTGTATCCACAAGAAAAAAATAAATCTGTCCCCTTTTTGTTTTTGGAAATTTTAATAATAGAGGTGAAAATATGAGTCTAACCGCTGTTTTCATAAATGTCTTTGCCCTTAGTTGTCTTTTCTTTGCGGTTTTTAAAAACAAAGAAAAAACAAAAAAATCTCTTATAGTAGCAGCAAAATCACTTTTGCGTATTTTGCCGGTTGTGCTTATTATTGTCATCCTCATTGGTCTTCTTTTAGGATTTATCCCACCGGAAAAAATTTCTCAATTTATAGGTGAGCAATCCGGCCTGATTGGAATAGTTATTATTGCCATGGTAGGGGCAGTTTTGCACATTCCAGCTCTTGTCTCCTTTCCCCTTGCTGCATCGCTTCTTAAAAGCGGGGCATCAATTTCTGCCGTGGCAGCATTTATCACCACATTGACCATGATTGGAACAGTTACCTTGCCTCTGGAGATAAAAGAACTGGGAAAGAAAATGGCTTTTCTTCGTAATGGAATAAGTTTTGTCATTGCCATTGTTATTGCTCTTATTATGGGGGCGGTTCTATGAGGGGTAAAAAAGGAAAACAAACAGGAAAATTGGTAAGAGATTGGGCTATGCTGGCAGCAATAGTGATTTTCGTAGCGATTCTTATTGTAGTTTTCCCGGAGAAAAAAGGACCAGTAACTACTACCGCCTGGGATTTTTTTCTTGAGATGATCATGATACTTCCTGCAGTAATGGTTTTAATGGGTCTTTTCAGTGTTTTTATCTCCAGGGAGCTTGTGGTAAAGTATTTGGGCAAAACTTCAGGTACAAAGGGTATCTTTGTGGCAATCCTTTTTGGTGCGCTTCCCACAGGTCCTCTTTATGTGGCGTTTCCTTTAGCTTCGGCTCTCATTAAAAAAGGGGCAAGTATCTCCAATATAGTTATTTTTCTATCTGCCTGGGCGTGCAT
The DNA here is from genome assembly GCA_014859225.1 of Candidatus Aerophobota bacterium. GTDB lineage: Bacteria > Aerophobota > Aerophobia > Aerophobales > B3-G15 > Kmv34. The sequence continues at coordinate 10,800 of JACUUP010000001.1, read as the reverse complement.
AAAGATTCCTCAGGAGATGGTGGAGCTACAATTTTTAGGATTCGGATTTATGGCTACCAGACTCATTCTAACTATTATCCTGGTGGCCGCCATGGGGTTTTTTATAGAACGAGTAGTTGAATGGGGCGATAAAAAAATGAACAAATCTAAAAAAGGAGAAGAAAATAATGCAGGTATTTGACCTCAAAACAATGACCGCATACCCGTATGAAGAGAGGCAAAAGAATGTTTTTCATAAGGCAAAGGAATTTAAGACATTAATTATTGCACTATCTCCCGGGGACAAAATTCCAGTTTGTGAGATGTCTTCTCATGTCATTTTTTATGTTGTTGAGGGAGAAGCTGAGGTGACGGTGGACGAGGAAAAGATAACCATCAGAGAAGGACAGTGCCTTATTACGAAGCCGGCGACTTTGTCCATGAGGACAGAGGGTGGAGTAAGGATAATGGGTATGCAGATAGTGAAAACAGAATAATGGACTTGTATATATGAAACTAAACTTCTGCTTGAACCAATTACTTGTTTGACTTAAGCTTGAAAGTAATTAGAATGTCTCTCAAGCCCAATAAATCAAGGTGATGGGGTTCACCCTTAACTGCCTGCAAATTAGTGCAGGATGATAACCCCTACTTTTTAAAAGTAGGGGTTTTTTATTTAAAACATAAGCTATGTTTACATGAGCTCTGGGGGAGATTACATATTTTTCCAAAGACTTTTGATTTTTAACCTGTAAGGCACAAAATGGGAAAAGAAAAACAGAGAAACGAAAGTTTTTATGACAGCAGCTATTTTGAACTTCTGGAGGCTATGAAAGAAAACACATGCCCTGTTTGTTTTCTTATTAAAAAGTCTGAGCTCTCCTTTATGGACACTCTTTTTTATGAACTGGTCAATGACCCCGGGGTTAGGGAGAAATTGAGAAAATCGTATGGGTTCTGCCCAAGACATGCCACATTAGCCAAAGAGGTGGGAAAGCCCCTGGGTATAGCAATAATCTACGAGGATATTTGCTCAATTCTCAGGGAGAAAATAGAAAAAGGAGCAGAAATTTCTTATCCTGGGAAAGGGTGTCCGGTTTGTAGGTTTTCCGATGAGGTTGAGGAGCGATATATCAGTATCTTTTTAAAAAATTTTCCTGAAAAGGATTTTCAGAATCTCTATCAGCAAAGTTTTGGACTTTGTATGCAACATTTCCTGGTGATTTGTTCAAGATTAGCCAGAGAGGAAGAAAAGGAAATCTTCAAGCAGTGTCAGTTGCACACCTTACAGGAACATCTTTTTCAGCTCCAAGAGTTTATTAGAAAACACGATTATCGCTTCTTTTATGAAGGATTCGGTGGCGAATCTACCTCCTGGAAAAAAGTTGTGGATAAGATAGTGGGAAACAAGGATGAGACAGGAGAGAAAAAATAGCCACCACTCCTGTTTTATAGATGAGAGAGCCTCTTGCTAAAAATTCGAGCAAGTTTTATATTTACTTAGTTACCTGAAGGTATTGTTCAATTCTTCGTATAAATTTCTCAGCCTCATTAACTCTTTGTCTTGCTGTTTCTTCTTCTATTTCGACACCAACTTCATAGTCTCCCATTTCTCTATCTTCTTGCTCTCTTGTGAGTATTTTCGCAAATTCTTTCTCTATTTTTCCCGTTTTAACAAGATGAAGGCCAAACATTCTTCGTACTCCATTATGGGTATCCACTTCAATTTTAGATAAGGTCAAAGCTGCCTTTGCAGCATGAAGGACAGCGTAATAAGCTCTGGAGACACAATCCTCAAACAAATCTTTCTCTAATAGCGTCTTTGCCGCAAGAAGAGCCTTTTTAGCCCGTATCAATTCTTTATTAGCCCACTCCCTTTCGTTCATACTGTAATTCCTTCTCGAATAACATTTGTTATAAAAGGAGCTCCTATATTGGAAAGATACTCATACTCCTTTCTGTTGATAACCTTTGGAGATATGCAAACTTCAGTTTCAAGAAGTACATCAGTAGCTATGTCATAAATTACATCCCGCATCCGCCAGTCACCACTTGATATGATTACTAGTACATCTATATCAGAGTCCTTCCGAGCGTCTCCACGAACTCTGGAGCCAAACAACTTTACTTCTACAAGATTACCTCCTAATACTTTTTCTATTGTCGATCTAAATTTTCTCAGTGCAAGTTCCTCCTTTTCATTTAGTCTCATTGCTCTTATCCTCCTATCCCAATGTTTTTAAAGCTACAATTATTTTCTTCCTTTATATTTTTATAAATTCAGATGAATTCTTCAAACTCTTTGTTCTCAAAAAGTTTCTGAACATTGAGAATGCTTTTAGGTTGATAAGATTTGATAACCAGCTGGATACTTTCAGGTTCAACAATGATAAAGTATACGCACTTATACTGCGTATTCCAGTGAAAGTTGCCACTAACCAGTCCTTCACATTCCCCACATTTCATTATACCAAAAGTGGCAGGTTTATGTCAATTTTTTAGCATATTTTTTCCATGGGGAAAACCAGGTTTTTAAATCACCTCCTACCAAAAAGAAGGGAGCATCAAGTGTCTAAAGATAGCAAGGAACTGCGGATTAAGGTTATTAAACCTCGTATTGCCAGGTCCTGCGTTTGTCCTTCGTGTGGGTTAAAACAACAGTTTAAAAAAAAATGAACAAGCGTAATCTGCCCCTTTTTGCTCGCTTTGGAGGCAAATACTGCTAAAAATAGCCACCACTCCTGTTTTATAGGTGAGAGAGCCTGATTCTTGACAGTAGTATAATTTTATTTATAATACTTTATGAGCATCTAATCATAAAAGCATAAAAGGAGAATGAAATGAACCAGAGGGTGTATGAGGCACAGGCTGAGTATTTGAAGGCACTCTCGCATCCCACAAGAATAAGAATTGTTAACTACCTGAGGGAAGGGGAAAGATGTGTGTGCGAGATTTTTCCTTACTTAGGAGAAGAGCAATCCAATGTCTCCCGTCATCTTGCTGCTTTAAAAAGAGCCGGGATACTTTCCTCAAGAAAGGAGGGAGTAAGTGTTTACTACCGGGTGCAGGATGACAATGTGTTTAAAATACTTGAGCTTGTTTTATCTTTTGTAAAAAAACTGGTAAAGGAAAAAATGGCCCTGTTAACTTAAAATTTTTTTGCACACTATATGCTAAGCTGACCATTGAATCATAAAAAGGAGAAATGAATGTTCGTATCCGTTTTCTTATCAGGGGCAAGGGCACTACTTGAGTATCTCTCGGCTCATGTTTTGACCTGTCTTGTTCCTGCATTTTTCATAGCCGGGGCAATAAGCAGCATGGTCAAAAAGGAGGTAATTTTAAAATATTTTGGTCCATCTGCCAATAAATTCCTATCCTACGCTATCGCATCGGTTGCAGGAACAGTGCTTGCTGTGTGTAGCTGCACGATTCTTCCCCTTTTCTCCGGGATATATACTATGGGAGCAGGCATAGGCCCTGCCACGACTTTTCTCTACTCAGGGCCTGCCATCAACCTTCTTGCCATTATTTACTCTGCACGTCTTTTAGGGATAGAGCTTGGTATAGCACGAGCAATTGGAGCAGTTGGCTTTTCCATCATTATTGGACTTATAATGGCAAAATTATTCCAGGAAAAAAGGGAGAAAGGGAAGAAAAAGGAGTTTGTCCTTACAGCTGATACTGACGATTCCCGGAAAAATCCCCTTGTAACCCTTTTGTTTTTTGCCGACCTCGTAGCAATTCTCATTTTTGGTGCCTGGGGGAGGTGGTGGATAGTGGTGGCGTTACTTGTTTTCCTGGTCATCCTGCTGAAGCTCTGGTTCAGCAAAGAGGAAGTTGTATCCTGGCTTGCCGCAACCTGGCAGTTTACCAGGCTTATTTTGCCCTGGCTTCTTGTGGGAGTGTTTGCTGCCGGGATAATCAGGGAGTATTTACCACCTGAGGTGATAAGGACCTGGGTGGGAGGAAATGCCCTAAGGTCTAATTTCATAGCATCAGTTGCCGGGGCTCTTATGTACTTTGCCACCTTAACCGAGGTTCCCATCTTAAGAGCTTTTCTTGATTTGGGTATGGGACGAGGGCCTGCCCTGGCTCTTCTTCTTGCAGGGCCTGCACTTTCCCTTCCTAATATGCTGGTGATAAGAAGTATTATGGGGACAAAGAGGGCACTTGTTTACATAGGTTTAGTTGTTATTATGTCCACTTTTATCGGGATGATTTTTGGAACATTTGTATTTTAAAATAAAAAAAACACCGTAAGGAGGGTGATAGTATGAAAGTCCAAGTCCTTGGAATAGGTTGTGCAAAATGCAGGAAATTAGAGGCAAATGCCAGGGAAGCAATTGAAGAGCTTGGTATTGAAGCCGAGATTGAAAAGGTGCAAGATGTACGAGAAATTAGTAAGTTCGGGGTGATGATGACTCCGGCGCTTGCCATTGATGGCAAAATTAAATGTTCAGGGGAGATTGCCTCACCTGATAAAATAAAGAAATGGTTAAAGGAGGAAGAATGATGCCAGAATGGAAAGAAGGAATGCCAACGCATGAAAATATCATTTTTAACTGCTTTGGAGGACTCTCTAATACAGGAATTGTTGCAGCGCTTGCCAGCATGGAAGCAGTGAAAGAAGTTGGTCTTGATAAAGTAGCAATAGGATGCCTGGCTGGACTTCCGGTAGGCGTGCCTCCCGTTCATGGTAAGACAAAGGCAGCAAAGAAAATAATTACCGTTGATGGATGTCCCAGTGAGTGCTCAAGAAAAGTGGTGGAAGAGGCAGGATTTAAACCAACCAAAAGTTTTGTCCTGGCAAGAGATATAGGGATGAAGAAAAAAGCGCTTCATGAGGATATTGGAAAGAGTCTAAAACCCTTAATGGAGTATATTTCTCAGGAAGATGTGGAGAAGGCAAAAAACTTAATTGTAGATGCTCTGAAAGAGGCATAAATTCTACAAGAGAGAGCTAATGCGAAAAATTCAACCCCCGGCTGATTATCCCCCAGAAGAAGGGCATTACCTGAGAGGAAATGACCTATCACCTGTTGCAGTGGTGATTATTCTGAACTATCCTTATGATAATATTCCCCCTGACATTGAAAATCTGGTAAGGGTGGGAGTTGAGGCGGGAGCCGCCTTATCTGGAACTCTTCAAACAGAGAACATCGGGATAGAGAAGATGGTCTGTAACCTGGTGGCAAATCCCAATATCCGTTATCTTGTGCTTGCCGGACCTGAATCTCCTGGCCATGCAACAGGTGATGCCCTTATGAAGCTTTTTAAAAATGGGATAGATGAGAGAAAGAAAATTATCGGAGCAAAGGCTCCAACACCTTATCTATTTAATATCCCTTCGGAGATAGTGGAAAGGTTAAGAAAACAGGTGTCCCTCGTCAATCTTCTAAATGAGGGGCATCCTGATGTTATAAGACAGGCAGTATGGTCCTGTTATCAGGAAAAGTCCACAAAATTCAGGGACTACACTCTTTATGACCCTGGTGCTTATCCTGAAGATGCTGTGTGTAGAAAGGTTACCTGGAGAGTAACAAGACCTGAGCTTGAACCAAAAACAGAAGAGGAGCGAAAACAAACACAGAAGTTGAAAGACATGATGGAAAGGATAAAAAGAAAGGTGCAGGAGCGTAGGGACAAAGATGAATAAGTGCGGGATTTTTTTAAAATAGCAACTGATTTTCTTTTTGTGCAAATTGACAGTGCTTTTCAATGCATTAAAATAAACAAAGTAAATGCGTTTTGCTGAAAAGGAGTTTAAGAATGGCGAAAAAAGAAAAATATACAGAAAGAATAGTTATTGACCCAAATATTCACTTTGGCAAACCCTGTATAGCCGGTACACGGATTACTGTAGAGGATGTGCTCGAATTAGTGCAGGAAGGTATTCCGTTTGAGGAGATAGTAACTAAATATTATCCCGATTTAGATACCGATGATGTTAAGGCTTGCGTTAGCTATGCTACTGATATTGTGCGCTCAGAAGAAGTTCACCTTGAAAAGATATAATGCATTTCTTAATTGACCAGGATATCTATCAGGTAACAATTGATTATCTGATAAAATTGGGACACAATGTTGTTACCGCTCGGGAAATTGGGATGCACAGGGCATCAGACCGTGAACTATTAAAAAAAGCCAAAGAGACGAATCGGATATTTATTACACGGGATAAGGATTTTGGTGCTCTTGTATTTATTGAGAAAATCTCATCCTCAGGTGTAATTCTACTGAGAGGTAAACCTATGAGTATCAATGAGATACATAAAGAGCTTAAGCGAGTTCTCCGAGAACACGTTGAAACACAATTACATAAGTATTTTTGCGTAGTAGAGCCAGACAAATACAGGATGAGGTATATTGGATAATACCTATTAACGTGCATCCTATGAGATTAATTAGTAAATGTCTTTTTGGGGTCAGGTCTTGAGTATTTGACATTCAATAAATAAATCTGCCTCCCCCCCTTTTTTTTGTTTTTATCACTTAGCCTTCTCGTATGCTTCAATTGCTTTGTCGTACATATTCTTCTGCATGTACGTATCACCAAGTAATAGATGAGCCGAAGTATCGTCTGGTTTCATTTCAAGGAGTTTGCGTAAACTCATTTCTGCCTCGTCTAACTTTCCCTGCTGAAAGTAGGTATGAGAAAGATTAAAGAGCGCATCCGTATTCTGAGGATTCATCTCTAATTCTTTTAGATATAAATGGGCAGCTTTGTCCAGGTCATTTTTTCCGTAGTAGAGGTTACCAAGGAGAAAGTAGGTATCCTCATACCCTTGTTCCCTTGTGCTTATAATGAATTCGTAACAGGCTATGGCATCATCTATTTGCTCAAGCTGTGTGTAGATGTAGCCAAGATAGTACATGGTAGCTACATCACCCGGGGTGAGGGCTAAAGCCTTTTGCAGGTACTCGGTTGCCAGAGAATACTCTTTGAGCTTCAGGTGCAGGTATCCTGCTTCTATGTGAACGTGAAAATTGTCGGGGAACTTTGCAACTGCCTTTTGCATTACACCTTTTGCCTCTTTGTAGTTTTCTTTTTCCTGATAAATTCTTGCAAGGTAGATGTAGGAGTGGATATCATTTGAGCCCTTGTCCAGTGCTCTATTTAAAGTTACCAGGGCTTCCTCTGTATTTGCCATCAGATAATGTAGCTTACCGAGCTCATCGTATATTGCAGGAAAATCAGGATTGATTTTTTCTATTCTATTCAAATACCGTTCTGCTTCCTCCCAGATTGTTTGGCTCTCGTATAGTTTAGATAGGTTGTACAGGGAAAAAAGGTGGTGAGGATTTTTCTCAAGCTCTTGTAGATACTCTTCTTTAGCCTCAGCCATTTTTTTCTGGTAGAAATATACATTGCCGAGTTGAAAGTGAAGCTCGGGATAGTCGGGATTTAAAGCGAGGCAGGTTTTAAGTTCATGTTCTGCTAAAGCTACCTTTCCCTGAGCAAGGTACACGAGGTGCAGGTTGTAATGTGCCTCAAAACTGTCGGGTAGAATTGTCAGTGCTTTTTTCAGTTCTTGCTCGGCACTCTCGTATTGTTGCTGGTGGTAGTACGCTACCCCTAAATTGAGGTGAAGTGTGACATTTTGTTCAGCAAAAAGAGTAGGCGCCAGAAGAAAAATGAAAAGCCCACACACCCCTACTGCTCCCCATAGCCTCAAAATACAAAGATTAGGGTGCTTCTTGAAGTTCATATACAACCTCCATGTTTATTGTAATTTTTTCCCGGCTCACATCCTCGGGTAAAGGCGGAAAAGGGGAAAGGCTATCTATAAGTATTTTTGCAGCTTCGTTTAGTTCGGGGAAGTTGCTGGGAGCCAGCAGCTTAAAGTTTTGCACCTTTCCCGCTCTGGTAATGACAAAACGTATTCCCACTCTTCCCTCCATACCTTCTTTGCGGGCACGAGAAGGGTATCTTTTATTTTGTTCAATAATTGCTACTATGTGCTTCAGGTAACCGGTAAGTGAGCTGGAAGATTCTTGATTTTTCATCGGGCTTGTCAGTGCAGAAAAAGGTTTATGGATGATTCTTTGTTCGGGAGAAAAAAGATTTTCCTTTAGAGAGGAAAGTTTTGCAGGAAAACTATTGTTGGTTATAGCTTCGCCGAAACTTTGCTGAGTGAGCATTTGTGCTTTTGTAAATAAAGGAGAAGATGAGCAAAGGGTATCTGGTAAAAAATGTGCGAAGCGAACACCACTCGCTCCTTTATAGGTGTTTGCAGGGTATGGATTATGAATAGCGTTTGTAGCCACAGGATTATCTGAAAAGGTGCCTGGTAGCACATCTTCCACGGGCAAGCCCGGATAAGGTATGGAGGAGTGGCAGCGAATGGAAGTTTTGGTGGATGTAGTTATCGCAGGTAGATGTGTGGCAAAAAACACATTTTTTTGCTCGTCTTGCCCGGATGTGCTGGATGCAGGTGCGTGTTCTGGAGGAAATATAAAACTTGCGCGCCGTAGATGCTCCAGATCTTCTTTACTCGGGGCACGTGGAGATATGGCAGTTTTCGTATACAGGCTACTTTCAGTTTTATCTGAAAAGTTTGTTTCCATAATTGCTTGAGGAAAGGGAAAATGATGTTGAGCTTGTTGTAGAGGGATATTTTTTTGAGCGACTGTGATGAGGTTTTTTTCTTTTTGTAGAATGGATGTTTCTTCTCTCTTCGTGCTGATACTATCTGCAGGAATGGGTAAAGACGCGAGCGCTTCTTTATGTGCGTGTTCTGGGTACGCATGTTTAGCAGTTCTTATGATTGCAGGAGACTCTGAAGGGGTGTGTGGTACTACATCTTTTAGAAGCAAGCCCGGATGGGGTAGGGAGGGGTCGCAGCGAATGGAAGTTTTGCTGGACGTGCTTACCGCAGGCAGGTGTGTAAGAAAAAGCACGCTCTCCTCGTCGCTCTGCCTGGACATACTTAATACATGTGTTTTTTCTGGAGGATGAGTGGCAAAGCTTGTGTGGCGTATAGTTTCCACATTGTTTCTGGTTGGGGTACGTGGGGATATAGCTGTTCCCGTATGTAGACTATTTTCAACTGGATATACAAAATGTTTCTCTTGCATTGTTTGTGGCAAAGAAAAATGCTGCTCAGCCTGTTCTAACAAGATATTTTTATGAGCAGGCATAATGAGCTTTCTTTCTTGTTCCAGAATGAATATTTCCTCTTCACCCGACAAAAGAGTATCCCGTGATAGAAGATTGTTTAGCCTTCGTATTTCGCCTGTTCCACGTCCTGCTGGTTCTCGTTCAAGTGTTTCTTTGAACTGGTAGTTTAGTGTTATTTCCTCTTTTACTGTTTTTTGCCCAAATAACAAAAGAGCACCGCTCATCACCACGATATGTATAGCTATTGAAAGTAGTATCCAGCGCATCAGTTACTTTCACCTTTCCTGGTGGCTATAGATATGCCCATAAAACCTGCTCTTTGACAGATATCCATAACTTGAACGGCAACTTTGAGCGGAACATTGGCATCTGCCTGGATGCTGATAGTTCTGGTTGCATATTCAGTAGATAACTGTCTTAAGAAGGGAAGCAGCGTCTCAAGGTTCATACTATCCTCTCCCAGGAAAATCTCGCCATCTTGATTAATGAGGATAGTTAAAGCTTCTTCTACGTGCTCTTCAGACGAAGCCTCGGGAAGATCAAGCTGCATACTCTGCATGCTCACGGAAAAGGTCATAAAAAAGAAAATGAGCAAGAGGAGCACAACGTCAACCAGCGGGGTTATTTCCAGGGAAAGAGGTATCTTTTTGCGGAGAAACTCTTTCATTGGCTTTTCTCCTTCAACATTCTTTCCACGTGGAAAACGACATCACTCATCTGTGAAGAAAAATCTTCCAGCCTTCCTTCCAGGTAGTGGTAGGCTACCAGAGTTGGTATGGCTACAGACAGTGCCACTGCAGTTGTCAGGAGGGCTTCCCAGATACCTCCTGCCAGCATACCCGGATTAACGGAGCTACCGGCAGCTTCAACTACCATGAAGGTTTTTATCATCCCAATCACCGTTCCAAGCAAACCAAGAAGTGGGAGTATGTGTCCGATTATTCCCAGTGCCTTGACTCTTATCCCGAGTTGTCTTACCTTGCTTGCACTGAACTGGTAAATAATTTTTTCTTTTTCCGCCTCAGGCAGTTTGAAGTTTTGAATTGCCAGAGCGCAAATGCCACTCAAGGGGCTTTTTTTGCGCTCACATATGCCAAGCAAATCTTTTTTGCGCCCCTGCTGCAGATACTCTTTGATTTCCCTTATGAATTGAGGAAGGTGCATTTTTGCGCATCTAAAGGTGTATATTCTTTCCAGGATTATACTCAAAGAAATAACGGAAAAAGCGAAAATGACCCAGAGCACTATCCCTCCTTTCAGAGCTAAATCTACCAAGGCAGACCTCCTTTCACTCATGCTGTGCATGTCTTTATTTATTTTGGAAACTATAAACGTTGTGAATTTTCACGTTATAAAGCAATATCCACTCCTCCTCGTATCGTTATCCCGGGCATCGGGTAGCCGTTTATATTCTCGTAACGCACATCCAGAAGATTTTCTACCCTGACGAACGTCTCTATGTTAGGGACTGGTTTGTATGTGAAGCCGGTTCCAATCAGGCTGTAGGCGGGAAGTTTTTCTGTATTTTCCCGGTTGGTATACCTTTCTCCGATAAGGCTTCCCTCAATGTAGGTACGAAGATTGTCCTGTAGTTTATACTGAAGATTCAGGTTCAATGTATGGTGCGGTCCGTAGGGAAGAATATTACCTTTAAATTCTTTTACATCCTGCGCATGAAGGTATGTATAGCAAAGGAG